>DAORVZ010000011.1:0-13128 GCA_035434005.1 Lacunisphaera sp. | reverse complement strand
CGTCCACATGTTGACGTTGTTCTGGATGTTGATCTCGCTGGAGTAGCGCGTGCCGAGGCCGACGCTGAAGCCGCGACCGTGGTCACCGAGGAAGTTGTCGGTGAACGTGTATTTCTGGAACACGTTGAAGCGGAACTCCGGGGTGTTGACCAGGCGGCTGCCGAACGTGATCTCGTTCTGGATGCGCTGGGCGACGGTGGAGGTGGCGGTGAGGGCCAGGCTGGGGTCAGCCACGGTCTCGGAGCGCCAGATCCAGGAGCCGGAGATGACGGCCTGGTAGTTGCGCTTCGGGGTCCAGATGACCTCGAACTCAGCGCCTTCGTTCTCTTCCTCGGCGGAAGCGGAATACCAGCGGACGGTGCGGCTGAACGCACCCTGGTTGTTCGGCAGGAGGTAGTTCAACGGCTCGTTGAACTGGCGCAGGGTGTCATCCAGCACGCGGTTCTTGCGGTTGACGCGGAACACGGAGGCCGTGCCGACGATCTTGTTGTCGTCGAGCGCAACCTTGACGCCGAACTCCATGTTCAGGCCCTTTTCATTCTGCACTTCGGTGAGGCCGCCCTGGGAGACGAGGCGGGCGTTTTCCGTTACACCGCTAAGGCCGAGAAGGGCGGCGCGGGTGTTGACGGCATTCGGATCATAGTCGCCACCGAGGTAGGTGACTCCGGAGGGGAGGAAGGTCTGCGAAAGGCTCGCGTAGACGCTGACATTCTTCACGACCTCGAAGGAGGCACCCATCATCTTGGAGCTGCCCTTGGTGGTGCGCGGGCGCGAGAAGATCGGGCTCAGGCCGTAGGTGACCCAGTCGGCCTGCGGGACGTTCTGGAGAGCGAAGTCGTTGACGATGAACCAGGGCGGATTGGCCGCCACGAGCTGGCCGACGGTGCTGGTCTTCTCCTCACGGTAGCCGAGGAAGGCGGTCAGACGGTCGTTGAGCAGGGAGCCCTGCCAGTTGACATACCATTCCTTGCGCTCCGGGCGGCTGTGATCGACGAGGCCGCGGTCGACCGGGGTGATGCGGCGGATATCCGGACTGATGTGCACCGCCGGGTCATACAGGGAGAAGATTTCCTGCGGGGTGAGGATCTTGCCGGTGCGGTCGCGGATGAACTGCTTGTCCATGCCCCAGCCGAGAACAGGGTGGCGGAAGGCCGCCGGGATCGGCGAGACATAACCCTCGTCGGGCTTGTCGTAGGCGCCGGGCAGATAGCCGTAGAACGGGAACAGGTTGGCATGGTTGTTCGAGCCGTAGAAGGAGTTGTAGGTCTCACCATACAGGCCGCCCAAGAGCAGCTTGTTGTCGATGCCGGCGAACTTGGCCTTAAACACCGCGTCGAGCTGGTGATAGTAGGCGTCGATCTGGTAGCCCTGCGTGGCGACGCCGCCGGTGTTGTAGCGCATGCCGTCGGCATACGGGTTGGCGGCGGAGAACACGCGGTCGAAGCGCGACTGCACGGTCGTGTAGGAGTGGCGGAGATCCAGCCAGCTGGCGGCTTGGAAGTCGGTCACGATCGAGAAGGTCGAGTTCTCGTCCTTCGTGTAGGTGCCCGCACCGTAGTAGTTGAACTTTTCGTCCAGCACGCGGTTGCCCGCCGTGTCGGTGATGTAGGCGCCGCGGGAGACCGAGGTGTAGAGCGGCAGGTATTGGTTGTTGGCGGCATTGCGCACGTCGGTGATCCAAGCCCCGACGTTGTTGAAGATGCGAGCCCGGTAGGCGGTGGCATCAGCCACGCCGGAGATGGCGATCAGGTTGGCCGGGGGAGCCTTGTAGGCATCGAGCCAGGCCGTGGGCCAGATGTAGGAATTGTCATCCTGGTTGCGGAAGCGCTGCAGCACCTCGCCCTCGAGGGCGATCTTGAGGCGGCCGCTCTTCAGCGGGTTCAGGGTAAGGCCGGCATTGACCGAGTAGCCGTTCTGGAACTCATAGCGGGCGTTGCCGATGCCATGATCCCAAGCGCCGACGATGCGCATGGCGGCCTTGTCCGAGAACACCTGGTTGGTGTCGAGGGTCACGCGCTCGCCGCCGATGCGGCTGTCATAGCCGCTGTAGGAGTAGGTCAGCGAGGTCGGGATCTTCGAGAACGAGGGCTGCTTGGTGACGTAGTTGATGACACCACCGGGGAAGGCGTTGCCGAAGAACACGGCCGCCGGGCCTTTGATCACTTCAACGCGCTCGACGTTGTCGAGGGTGTAGGCGTTGTAGCGGAGCAGGCCGTTGCGGAGGCGCGAGTTGATCGGGAAGCCGCGAAGCGTCATGATGCCGGAGGGCGTGAAGCCGGTGGCGGGCTGGATGATGCCCATGCGACCGTCACCTGCGGAGGAACTCTGGTAGCGGAGGACGTCCTGGATGTCCTTCATGTTGGTGTCCTTGATGAACTCCTCGGAGATGACCGAGATGTTCAGCGGGATCTTTTGGATCTCCATGCCGATCTTCGTGGCCGTGCTGGAGTTGGTCTTCAGGTAGCCGTAGTCCTTGTCGCTCGTCACCGTGAAGGGCGAGAGGACAAGGGTGTTCGGGTCGACCGGCTCAGCGGCCAGCGAAGGGCGGGCGGCGGTTGGTTCCGCAGACGCGGCGGCCGGGGTGGCCTGAGTGGCGGCCGGAGCCTTGCCTTCCATGGCGGCGAGTTGCTTGCGGAGGGCGGCGTTTTCTTCTTGGAGGCGGCGGAGGGCGTCGGAATCAGCCGTCTGCCCGGAGGCAGCGGTGACCGTCAGCATTGCCGCCAGTCCGTAGGCCAGCGCTTGTCTGGCCCGATGGGTGGTATGCAGGGTTGGTTTCATGCTTATTGGTGGTTTGTTTTTCCGGACATTGAACGCGGGAACCGGGTTCAGGTGGACTGGAAAGGGTGCTTATTTGGCCGTGCCGTTGGTGACACCGTTGGTGGTGCCTGGCGTGAGGAGGCGGGGGGAGACGGTGACGCCGATGCGGCCGACCACGTCGGGGTTCTCGATGCGCCAGAGCAGATGGTCAACGACTTTGCGGACGAGCATCGGGAGATTGACGTCGATGGCGGCGGGCGAGTGGTCGAGATTGTGGTAGATGACGGGATTGTAGTTGCCCAAGACGGCCTCGATGTCGCGGCCGGGTTTCTTGCCGGCCTCGCGCAGGGCGCGGAAGAAGGCGCCGCAGAAATGGTCGACCGGGATGTAGAGCCCCGTGGCTTTCGGGGTGCAGGTCAGCAGGCGGCGCACCAATTCATCGCTCTCGCCGTGCAGGGGGGATATCTCGAGGTAGCTGACGCCGGGATTCGAGCGGCCGAGGATGGTGTGCACCGCGAGGCCGAGTTCCTGGGCGCGCTCGACGAAGGCTTGGTTGCGGCTGACAATGGCGCTGTAATCGGGGTCGGTGGAGATCACGGCGACGGCCTTGTGGCCGCGATCCTTGAGGTAATCGGCGGCCATGCGGCCGTTCTCGATGTTGTTCGGCTCGACGTAATCGCCGGGGTAGGCCGAGGAGCGCCGCGTCATGAACCACACGTTGGGCACCTCGCCCAGCTTGGCCAGGCACTCGGGCGAGGGCTCCATGCCCTGCACGATGACGCCGTCGAGCTGCTCGTTGGCGAAGTTGCGGGGTAATTCGCCCGGGTTGCTGGAGAAAAGGACGCGGAGGTCGACCCGGTAGCGCGGGTCGGTGGACTGGACCTGGAGCAACTGGTCCTGAAACCAGTTAAGGCTCGGGTTGTTGGCCTTGGCACCGACGAACCACACGCCGATGCGGCGCTGCTCGGGCAGGCGGGCCTTGGGTCCGCGCCGACGGTTGAGCGGGGCCGGGACGTAGCTGTGCTCCTGCATGACCGCCCGGATACGCGCCAAGCTGTCCGCAGCGACCAGTTGCGGTTGATTGATGGCCCGGGAAACAGTCGCGGGGGAGACGCGCGCCTGTTGGGCAATTTCGGAGAGCAGCATGGGGTAACGCCAGTTCTGAAAGTTTCAGTAACAGTTAATGAAACTGATAGGGACACGGTCAAGCGTTTTTCAGGAATACCGGGTAATTCGACCCGGCGCACAGAACGCCAAACTGGAACGATGCAATGGGGTGGGCGTCGCGCTCCTGTCGCGAGCAAGCTCGCTCCCACGGTTGACTGCATCGTCCCGGATCAAGAGGGGATTTCTCAGGTGCGTTGGCCTGGATCCCCTCTGGAGCCGGAACGATGCAGTTGACCCGCGAATTACGCGAATTGGCGCAAATGAAAAACGGGAAGAGGTCGCGGTCACAGTATGGCGTGTCCGATCGAAACCGGTCGGATCAGTCCCTTCTCCTCTGGAATTCGCGTTATTCGCGGGAAGACCTCTGCATCAATCCTGCTTGGAAACCAACCCTTCGCGGGGTCGAACGGCCACGCGGACGTGCGCCGAGCTCAGCCCGCCCGGCGGCGGGCGCGGGCCCAGGCGGCCAGCAATTCGCGGCGGCAACGGACCACATCGGGCCAGACCGGGGGATTGGTGCTGACATTGTAGCCGTGGCTCATGCCCATCTCGGGGCAGACCCAGAGCTCGCCGCCCGGCCGGGGACCGCGCAACCACAGGGTGAAGAGATCCTCGACGAAGGCCAGGTAGTCGGTGAACTCCGGCGTGAGCCGGCCGCGGCCGTTGGTGACCGGCACCTGGCAGTGCTGGCTGTTGAACGGTCGCAGGTGGAACATCTGCGAATGCTGGATCTCCCGCGGCCAGACGAGCAGGCGCGCCGAATAGTCCTTGGGCATGACGTGCTTCGAGACGGCGAAGTGCGAATGATCCCACGTGACGGGCATGATTTCCCCGGTGGCTCGGCGGTAAAGCCGGGCGATCTCGGTGTATTTCTCCGGCGTCTCCGTGGCCGTGTCGCGGTGGACCTCGACATGCACCCCGAGGCCAAGGCGGCGGGAGAGTTTGATGAGCCGCACGGCCATCGCGGCGGCCGGGGCGGGCGGGGTGTCGTGATCCAGCAGCTGGATGTTGATGAAGTGAACCCCCAGGGCGCGCTGATTCTTCAGGCGCTGCTCCGCGATCTTGAGGCTGCCGCAATCAAAGCCGCTCATGAGCTTCAGGCCGCGCGCATCGGCCCCGGCCTTGATCTCCGGAGTGATGTAGGCGGCGACACCGTCGAAACCGGCGTCGCGGATGGCATCGAGTTTGCGGTTCAAGGACCATTCACGGCGCGGCGAGGGGTAGCCGACCATGGACCAAGTGTGGGCGCAAAGAACCAAGCGAGGGGTGGATGAAACAACTTTCATTGGATTAATGAAAATAACTGAAAACAGATGTTGAAAAATTCGGCAAGCCCAGACCAATTTGCAGCGTCTGCCGCCGGTTACCCTGCCCAAGCTGAGCGACCGCCCCGGCACCGCCCCGATATGCTACCCCCGCCCTTTGTTCAGCGCGCTTCATGGATTTGGTCTGCGGAAGGCACTCATGCCGTGCCGCCCGCCGGTCAGGCTTCGCCGTCGCACTATCAAGTGCGGTATTTCCGGCGCACCTTTGAGGTGGCCGACCCGGCCGGGTCGGCGCTGACCGTCCATCTGTCAGCCGACAGCCGGTATGTCTTTTATTGCAACGGCGTCTGCCTCGGTCGCGGCCCGGCCAAGGGTGACATCAACCACCACTTCTATGATACCTACGACCTGACCCCGCACTTGCGGCGCGGGCGGAACGTTCTGGCGGTGATCGTGCTCGACATGTCTCGCGTCGCCCACCGGCCGGCCCTGCTCGGGCCGCCGTGCTCGGTGATGACTTATACCGGCGGCTTCGTCCTGGAGGGCGAGGTGATCGATCGGGACGGTGCTGTTCTCGCCGACCTTCAGACCGACGCCCACTGGCGGGTTGCGGTCGACCACGGGCACCGGTTCCAGAACGAAAACACCACGTTCGAGGGATACCTCGGGTATTTCGAGCACCGGATCTCGGCGCTCGTGCCCGCCGGCTGGAACACGGTGGAATTCGACGACAGCGCCTGGCTGGCCGCTTTGGTGCTGTTCAAGGCCGAGCGTCTCGAAAACCGCCGCGACCCCGCCAGCCCCTACGGCCTGCTGCCGCGCATGATCCCGATGCTGGAGGAGGGCGTGCCCGAGCCTTTTCCCGACGTCTATGTGGCCGGCGGCGGCAGCGTTTCACCGGCGTGGCAGAAGTTGCTGGCCACCGGCACGCCGCTGACCCTCCCGCCGGGCGAAAAGATCGACCTCGTGCTCGACATGGGCGCGCTGACGACCGCCTTCCCGCAGCTCGCCGTCGCCGGTGGTGCCGGCAGCACGGTGCGGCTCACCTACGCCGAGGCGCTCCGCCTGCCCTGGAGCACGTCGGGCGCGAAGCTGCTGGGCAAACAGCAGTCGCTGGCGAACCTCGCCTCGCATTTCGCCGACGAGAGCACCGGCTGGACCTTCGACCGTCGCGGCAAGGTCACGGGTTGGTGCGATATCTGGGAACCGTCCGGCCGGCCGGAGACCTTCGAGCCGCTGCACTGGCGTGCCTTCCGCTACGTCGGCCTGCAAATCACAGTCGGCGCCGAGCCGCTCACGCTGCGCGCGGTGCGGCAGCGTTTCACCGCGTATCCGTATCGCGTGGCGGCGACGTTCGCCTCGTCAGATCCGGCCCTGGACAAAATCTGGTCGGTCGGCCTGCACACGATGCGCATGTGCTCGCACGAGACCTTTGAGGACTGTCCGCATTACGAGCAGATGCAGTATGCAGGCGACACGATGATCACCTCGAAGCTGGCGATGCTCACCACCGGCGACTACGCGCTGAGCCGGCAGGCGCTGTATCAGTTCGACTGGTCGCGGCTCTCCGACGGCCTGACGCAGGCGCGTTTCCCGTCGCGGCTCCTGCAGGTCATCCCCGCGTGGAGCATCCACTGGATCACGAACCTCAGGGATTACTTCCTGTGCACGGGCGACCGGGCCACGGTGCAGGACCTGCTGCCCGGCGTGCGCGCCGTGCTCGACTGGTATCGCCGCCACGGCGATGCCGACGGCCTGCCCGCGAAAATGCCCTACTGGAACATCACCGACTGGTGCCCGTGGTGGCCGCGCGGCGTCGTGCCCGGCGCCGACACCGGCACGACCTGCATCCATTCCGCCCAATACATCAACGCCCTCGACGAGGCGGCGTGGATGGTGCGCCAGTTCGGCCGCGCCGCCGAGGCCGATGGGCTCGCCGCCGAGGCGGCGGACCTGCGCCGGAAGGCGCACGCGCTGTTCTGGTCCGAGGGCGAGGGGCTGTATTTCGACCGGCCGGGCGGCCCCGAGGTCAGCCAGTATGGCAATGCGTGGGCGATCGTCGCCGGCCTGGCCGGCGAGCGCGAGCGCGGCATCATCATGCGGCGTTTCCCGAACGACGCGAAGCTCGCGCCGGGTTCCTTCTTCTGGTGGCACACCGGTTTCACCGCGCTGGCGAAGAGCGGCCGTTACGACGACATGCCGTCGCACCTCGGTCCGTGGCACGAGTCCGTCGGCTACGGTCTCTCGACTTTCGTCGAGGAGAACAGCTACTGGCGCTCGCTCTGTCACGCGTGGTCGGCGCACCCGGTGCTGGAGTTCCAGCAGCGCATCCTCGGCGTCACGCCCGCCGAGCCGGGCTTCGCGCGCATCGCCATTGTCCCGCATCGCTGCGGGCTCACCCACGCCAAGGGCAGTGTCTGCACGCCGCGCGGGCTGATCGAGGTGGCGTGGCGGGTCGCGGGCGGCCAGTTCACGCTCGAGGCCGGAGTGCCCGCCAACACGCCCGTCCGGGTGCAACTGCCCGACGGCAGCACCCGCGAATTCCCGGGCGGCAAGGCCGTCTACACCGTTTCGCTGCCATGAGTGACCAACTGAAACTGGTCATGGACGGCGACCGCGCGGCGGAGATTCACCGTGCGGACGGCGGCCTGTTGTTGCGCTATGTTTACCGGCCCGACACGGCGGTGGACGAGTCGGCGCGACCGTATGCGCACCCGGTCAACACGCTGGCGGGGGAGCTGCTCACGAATTTCCGGCCCAACGACCACCGCTGGCACCACGGGCTCAACTTCACCATCAACTGCCTGGCCGGCTATAATTTCTGGGGCGGCGGCACCTATCGCCCGGCCGACGGTTATCAGATGCGCGCCGACCATGGCACGCAGCAACACACCGGCTGGGTGGAGCAGGGGGCCGGCACCCTCGCGCACACGCTCGATTGGCGAGTCGGCGCGGCGGGGGAACTGCTGCTGCAGGAGCAGCGCCGGCTGACCTTGGCCGTGCTTTCGCCGACGGCCTGGTCGCTGCGCTGGACGGCCGCGCTGAAAAATGTCTCCGGCCGCACGCTGGCGCTGGGCCAATATCATTCCACCCACGGCCTCGCG
This sequence comes from Lacunisphaera sp., assembly GCA_035434005.1. Lineage (GTDB taxonomy): Bacteria > Verrucomicrobiota > Verrucomicrobiia > Opitutales > Opitutaceae > Lacunisphaera. The sequence goes on along the minus strand of DAORVZ010000011.1, from coordinate 4,835 downwards.
GGCTCGCATTACGGCGGCCTGCAGTTCCGCGGCGCGCGCGATCTGCTCGACGACCACTATGACGACACCATCGGCATCTTCGCCGAGGGCGGGCTCAGCGGGGAAGCGGCCGTGCACGGCGCGCCAGTCCGCTGGATGGAGTGGCGCGGGCAGAAGGACACGACGCTGCGGCGCGTCACGATCCGCTTTGCGAACGGGCTCGGGCCCTGCCACAGCTTTGTGCGACGGAACAATCCCCTCGCGGCGCTGCCTTTCCAATATGCCCACGACCTAGCGCTGCCGCCTGGGGGCGAGTTGAACATCGATCACACACTCACCTTCACCGACGCATGAGCCTCGATCGGAAGACATTTTTGCGCCGCCTCGGCGCCGGGGCCGTGGGTCTGGCGGCCGCCGGCTCGGTGCGCGGCCTCGACGCCGCCCCGCTGGCGCTGCCCGGGTTCGATCCGGCCCGGCCGGAGCGGTTCTGGGACGACGTGCGGGCGCTCTACCCGCTCCGCGACGATCCGGTTTATCTGAACACCGGCGGCCTCGGGCCGGCGCCGCAACTGGTATTGGACAAGGTGACCGAGGTCGCCGCCCGCCTGCAGCAACATGCCGAGACCGGCCACGATCTGCTCGCCCCGGCCCGCGAGACGCTGGCGGCCTTCCTGGGCGCGCGGCCCGACGAGGTCTGCTTCACCCGCAACACCACCGAGGGCAATTCGATCATTGCCGCCGGGCTCGCGCTGGCACCGGGCGACGAGGTGATCTTCGAGAGCCACGCCCATCCCGGCGGTTCCTTCCCGTGGTTGAACCAGGCCCAGCGGCGCGGCGTGACCGTGAAGCTGTTTGAGCCGGACCATGCCTCGGCCGAAGGCAATCTCGCGCGCATTCGCGAACTGCTTACCCCGCGCACCAAGGTCATCCAGGTCAGCCATGTCACCTGCACGGACGGTCTTGTGTTTCCCGTGACGGCGATCGCGGCGCTGGCCCGGTCGCGCGGCATCTGGTTCCACATCGATGGCGCGCAGTCGGCGGGCATGATCCCGGTGGATCTTACGGCGATCGGCTGCGATTCCTACGCCTTCAGCGGCCACAAGTGGCTGGGCGGCCCGCATGAGACCGGCGGGCTCTTCATCCGGCGCGACCGGCTCGAGGCCGTGGCCCCCACCGGCATCGGCGCCTATTCGGGCGAGCTGCCGCACCTGCCGGGCGAGATCAAATATTTCGGCGCCGCCTCCCGCCACGAATATGGCACGCGCAACGCCGGGCTCGTCACCGGCCTGGCCGAGGCGGTCCGGCTGCAGGAACACCTCGGCCGTGAGCGCATCGCCGCGCATGGGCGCGAGCTGGCGGTCATGGTGCACGATGGCCTGTCCGGCGTGGACGGCATCACCGTGCTGACACCCCGCCCGGCGGAGCTGCGCGCCTCGATGACGACCTTCCGTCACGTCCGCGCCGAGGCGGGCCAATTGTTCGGCTACCTGAGGAAGGAGCACGGCCTGCGCTGCCGACCGGTGACCGAGCAGGGGCTCAACGCTGTGCGCGTCTCTTTCCACGTCTTCAACTCGCGCGCCGAGGCGGCGCGTGTCATCGCCGGCGTCCGCGCCGCAGCCCGGGCCCTCTGATCATGCGCTCAGCGTTCCATTTCTACTTCCGCGATCAACTCGATCTCCACCGGTGCGCCCGCGGGCAGGGCATTCACGCCGACCGACGTGCGCGCGTGCTTGCCCGCCTCGCCGAACACCGCGACCAGCAGATCGGACGCGCCGTTCACCACCTGGGGTTGCGCGGTGAAGCTCTCGGTGCAGTTGACGAAGCCGCCCACGCGCACGATGCGCTTCACCTTCGCCAGGTCGCCGATTTCTGCCCTCAGCGCCGCCAGCAGCTGCAGGGCGCAGGTGCGGGCGGCCTCCGCCGCCTGCGCCTCGGTCAAGTCGCGGCCGACCTTGCCCGTGACCAGCTTACCGTTGGCGTCGCGCGCAACCTGGCCGGCCAGGAACACCAGGTTTCCGCTCCGCACGGCGGGCACGTAGTTGGCGATGGCCGGCGACACGGCCGGCAAGTCGAGCCCGAGCGCCGCGAGCCTCGCCTCGGGGGTGGCCGCTGCGGCGGTCTGGACGGCAAAGGCGAGCAGCAGGGTGCGCAGCAGATTTTTCATGCGCCGACTGCACACCGCCGGTCCCCGGCGGGCAACGCTGAAACGATCACTTTATCATGAGACTACCCCGAAACCTCCACCGCCTGAGCGTGGGCGCCCTGGCCGGCCTGTTGGGCCTGCTGACGACCGCCGCCGCCGCCACCCACGACCTCTACCTCTGCGCCGCCTTCAACAACGGCAGCCGCGTCATGGGCTCGAACGACGGCTCGTCCAACGGCCTGTTCGCGCGCACAGCGGACGGCTTCCGGCATGTCGGCATCAATTATCCGCTAGCCATTTCGGCGACCTGTGACCCGCGCGACGCCCAGGTCATCTACGTGGCTTGCCTGAGCGGAGTGCTCCGCACGCTCGACGGCGGGAAATCCTGGCGCCTGGTCACGGGTTGGGATGAGACCGAACCCAAGTCGATCGCCGTGGATTTCCACGCCCCCGACCACGTATTCACCGGTCTGCCCGACGGCATCGTGGTCTCGCGTGATCGCGGCCAGACTTGGCAGCGCCGCGAGCGCGGCCTGCCCGAGCGCGGCAAATACACCCAGGTGGTGCGGGCCGACCGCACGCGGAAGGGCCGGGTGCTCATCGGCTGCGAGAGCGGCATCTATCTCACCGAGAACGGGGCCGATTCCTGGCGGCGCCTTCTCGCCACCAAGGAAACGGTGGACGACATCCAGCAGTCGCCGCACGACCCGCAACGCTGGATCGCCGTCACCCAAAGCGCCGGAGCGCTCGAGTCGCGCGACGGCGGGGTGACATGGAAAAAAATCCCGGGGCTGCCCGCCGACAAGGCCCTCTACAATGTCGCCTTCGACGCGCGCGACCCGCGGCGCCTCGCCGTGGCGAGTTGGAGCCACGGCCTGCTGGTCAGCGAGGACGGCGGCACCACCTGGGCGCCCCGCAACGCCGGCCTGCCGGGCGAGGGCACGCCGCGCGCCTGGCGCACCGCGATCGATCCCGACACCGGGGCGATCTACGCGGCGATTTTCGGGGAGGGCCTCTACACCTCGGGCGACACCGGCCGCTCCTGGCACGCCGTCGCCGGCATGGAGGGAGCCTCGGTTCAGACCTTCACCTTCGTGCCCACCGTCAACCGCTGAGCCACCCGCACCCATGAAACTATTTCTTGTTCTCTCCCTTCTCTGCGGCCTCCTCGCCAGCTCCGGACAGGCGCAACCCGCCACGACCGGCCCGATGCCCACGCCCCCGACCGATTTCGCCACCGACGCCCGGCGCACGGCCTATCTCGCCCGCGCCAACGAGGTCCTCCAGTGGTATGTTGACTCCATCAAGCCCGACAATCCCGCCACCTTCAACTCCGGCCAGATCGCGGCCAAGCTCGCCCGCCGCGAAGGCGATGCCGCCGTCTCAGCGCGCATCGTCGAGTTGATGAGCGTCCCGCAGAGCCAGGACATGTTTTGGATGTTCCCCTGGACGGCGATATCCTACCTCGGCCGCGACCAGCTCACGCCCGGGGCCAAGGCCGCGATCCGCGGCCAGTGGAAGACCTACTTCCCGATGCGCGGCGACACGGAGAACCATTGGGCGATGTATTACGCGTCGCTCTACCTGATGAGCGAACTCTACCCCGACGATCCGGCGGACAGTTGGTTCAACGGCAAGAGCTCCGCCGAGAACCGCGCCGAGGCGAAAGCCTACCTCCTCCACTGGATGGATCTCGCCACGACGATCGGGCAGGGCGAGTTCAACCCCACGCACTACATCGGCGAATACGCCATCCCGATGCTCTACCTCGCGACCTGGGCGAAGGATCCGGAGATGCGGATCCGCGGGCAGATGAAGCTCGACTGGCTGCTCGCCGATCTCGCCGAGAACACGCTCTACGGCGTCCTGCGCGGTCCGAACGCCCGCACCGACGACACCTCGGTTCTCCAGCGCTGGCAGGCGCTCTCGTCCTATTTCAGCTGGCAGTGTTTCGGCAACACGCCCCCACCGGGCAGCTACGGCGGCTTCGGCGTCTGGTTCGCCGTCGCCGCGGCCAACTACGAGGTGCCCGAGGTCATCTTCCGCCTCGCGAACGACCGGTCGGAGGACTTCCTCCAGCGCGACCTCAAGCGCAGCCGCCGCAAATGGCGTTATAGCGACGTGTTGATGTCGCCCGTCTACAAGACCAACTACATGCGGCGCGATTACGCGGTCGGCTCCTATCAGGGCGGCATGGCCGATCCGATCCAGACTCACGTCTGGGATGTCACCTGGGCCGTGCCGGATCCGCGCGGCGTCCACAACACCATGTTCTCGGCCCATCCCTACGCCTCTGGCCAGGCGATGCAGACCTATTTCACCGAGCTGCCCGACCACATGCTCGCGCTGCTCTCGAGCCAGGGTAAGCCGTCCTACGACGTGCCTGATAAGATCCTCGGCTGCTCGCCCTACGAGCGTGTCTTCCAGGATCTCGACACCGTCATTGCCCTCTACGACATCCCGGCCGATGATCGCTACCCGCGCGTCAACGGCTTCTTCTCGAAGGATCTCACGGACGTCACGCCCGATGCCAGCGGCTGGATCTTCGCGCGGGGCGGCAACGCCTATCTCGCCTACCGGCCGCTCGCGCCCTTCCACTGGGAACACCTGCTCGGTTACAAGCAACTGCCCTCCACCAGTGGCTACAAGTGGGAGCGCATCGACCGGGGTGACAAAGGCGACAAGCTCCTCGTCAGCCCGCACGGGAAGAACG
>DAORVZ010000010.1:0-13282 GCA_035434005.1 Lacunisphaera sp. | reverse complement strand
CGAGGATGCGGTGCCGGGCATCCAGGCGGCCGAGGCCGCGGGGATGAAATGGGTGCGCGTGCCGAGCCGGCCCTGAGCCCCGGCCGCCCGAACCGCGTAATCCGCCCACCGCGGGTGGATTTTGATTTGAGTCGAAGCCCGCCCCGCGGTGGGCTGGCGCATGACTTTCGCCGAACTCGCCAACAAGGGAATCCTGACGCAGCCGGTGTATGAACCCGGCAAGCCGATCGACCAGGTGGCGCGCGAACTCGGGCTTGATCCGGCCGGTATCATCAAGCTGGCGTCGAACGAGAACCCCTTCGGGCCGTCGCCCAAGGCGATGGCGGCCGCGGAACGGGCGGTGCGCGAGATGCATCTCTATCCCGATGGCGGCTACTACACCCTGCGCCAGAAGCTGGCGGCGAAGTGGAACCTCGGCATGGATCAGTTCATCATCGGAGACGGCTCGAACGAATTGCTCGAGTTGCTCGGGCACGCGTTCCTCGCGCCGGGGCTGGAGTGCGTGATGCACCGGTCTTCGTTCATCGTCTACAAGCTGGTGACGCTGATGTTTGGCGCGACGCCGGTGGAGGTGCCGCTGGCCGGTATGCAGCAGGACCTCAAGTCGCTTGCCGCCGCCATCACGCCGCGCACGCGGCTGGTCTTCCTCGCTAGCCCGAGCAACCCGGTCGGCGCGGTCAACAGCGCGGCGGAGATCACGGAACTGGTGCGCGCGGTGCCGCCGCATGTCATCCTCGTGCTCGACGAGGCGTATGTGGAGTATCTTGACGAGGCGCCGGATATGCGGCCGTTGATCGCCGAGGGCCGGAAGGTGATCTGCCTGCGGACCTTTTCAAAAATTTACGGGCTCGCCGCCCTGCGCGTGGGCTACGGCTACGGCGCGCCGGAGCTGATCGCGATCCTGCAGCGGGCGCGCCAGCCGTTCAACGTGAACGGCATCGGGGTCGCGGCGGCAGTCGCGGCGCTCGACGACCACGAGTTTGTGGAGAAATGCCGGCGCGAGAACCGCGCGGGGCGCGCACTGCTCGCTGACGGCTGCCAGAAGCTCGGCCTGGAGTTCGTGCCCGGTGGTGGAAACTTCCTGCTGGTGAAGGTCGGTGACGGTGCCGCGGTGTTCGCGGCGTTGCAGGCGCGGGGGATCATCACGCGGCCGGTGAAGCCCTACGGCCTGCCCGAGTGGCTGCGCATCACGGTGGGCACGCCGGCGCAGAACGAGCGCATGCTCTCCACGCTCGCCGCGGTGATCCGCAGCTAGGGCCGGGGCGGACCGAGGGCCGCCTGCAACGCGGTCAGCAGCGGCTTTTGCGCGGGCAGCAGCAGGTGGCGGTCGCTGCCCAGCGCGACGCCGGCCTGGGCCAGGATTTCGCGTGACGGCTGCCGCGTGTGCAGGAATCGCTCGAGGTGCGCGGGCAGTTGCGCGAGGTGGCCGGTCTCCAGTTCCAACCGGATGAGGCTGGCGAGGGCGGCCTGATTGAGCGGATCAGCCTCGACCGCCCTGGCGAGGGCCGAGAGCGCCAGTTCGCGGGCCCCGCGGTCGGATAGGCGCCCGGCCACGGCAACGAGGTTTTCTGCGCGGAGATTTTTCTGGGCCAGGAGGTGGTCGAGGCTGAGGCGGGCTTCGTCCTGTCGCCCCAGCCCGCTGAGGGCGACCGCCTGCAAGCCGGTGAAAACCGGGGCGAACTGGCTGGCCCACTCCGGGTAGTCGCGGGTGTAGCGGGCAATGAGGTCGAGCGCCGACTGGTATTCTTCGGAGACGACGTGGGCTTCGGCGACCATGAGGGCGGCGGCACCGGCATGTTCGGGGTGGGCCGAGAGTGCTTGTTGGGCTTGGCGGGCCAGCCCTGGCTGGCCGGTGTTGGCGGCAAAATCTGCCAGTAGAAGCAGGGCGGTGGGTTCACGCCCGAATTGATGGAGGATGCCGGTTGTTTCCCGCTCCAGCCGTGCCTGATCGCCACGCCGGTGGAGCACTTGGAGGTAGGCGATACGCGGGGCCGGCGCGAGGGGATCAGCGGCCACGCGTTCCACGAGAGTGGTTTCCCAATCATTCAGGCGCCCCAGTGAGCGATAGTAGCCGGCCAGCAAGGATCGAAGGCTGTCGTGCTGAGGGTTGAGCGCCAGATGTTCTTTCAATCTCAGGATGGCCAACTCCGGCCAACCGCGTTCCCAAGCAATGCGGGCCAGCAGGGTGGCGCCATCAGGGGAATCGCCAAGCCGGTGGCGTTTGAGCAGATCTTCCGCTTGGTTGTAGTTGCCGCGGTGGAAGGCGGCAGTGGCGGCGAAGGTGGCGAGCAGCGGCTGGGTCGCGGGATGGAACGGCGCGGCCAGCATTTGGGTGGAGATTCCCAGCAACTGGGCGTCTTCATGAAATTCCAGCAGAAAGCCCAATGCGCTTTGTAGATAGGCCGTGTCTGCGGCTAGATGGGGTAAGCCGCCGAGCAATACCTCTTTGGCCAGATCCGGGCGTCGGTAAGCCAAGTATACCCGGGCGAGTTGGGTGCGGCCAAAGGCATAGCCGGGAGCCCTGCTGACCCCGGCGCGCAATTTATGCAGCGCGAGAGCATATTCGCCCTGCCTGAGTAGCATATCGCCTTGGGCGATGTAGTAGTTGCCCATCCTCTTCCGGTGTTGGGGCCAATGGCCGGGCCACAGTAGTTCGCTGTAGCGCACCTCGGAAAATTCCCGCCGGTATTTAACGAAAAGCCACGCGCCAAAAGTGAGCGCCAACCACAACCCTATTGCCGCGAGGAAGGCCCACCTCCCCACGCGGAGCCACCGGACTTTGCGATCAACCGGCCTGTTGTCGCCATCGGCCTTGTTGGCTAGCCAGCGATCCATGATTTAATTCTTAAGCTTTGATGGACTTGGACAAGCAAAAGAATCATACCAATGGATAGTTCGATCATGAGGCCCATGAAAAATCCCCTATTTATTGGCTTGTATTGGAAAGTGGTTTGCAGTTTTTTAACTCGACAACCCAACAAGCCCTAAGACTCTCTTACGACACAGTATATGAAACAATCCATCCTCCGTATCACGCTTCTCTCTGCTGCTTTGGGCCTCAGTGCTCACGCCGCTCCTTTCATGGCCGTTGGCGACAACGCCGAGCTGTTTGTGACGGCTTCCGCCCAGCTTCAGGCTGACAACAACATCTACTTGGATGCGGCCAATGAGAAGTCGGACACGATCTTTAGCTTCACGCCCGGCTTGGATCTGGTGTTCGGCAAAGGCTCCGTCACCAAGGGTAACGCTTATTACCGCGAGGAGTTCCGCCGCTACAGCGATAACGACAATCAAGACACGGAACTCTCCAACCTCGGCTTCAACAGCAGCTACAATAACGGCGTGACCAAGGCGGACTTCAACGCTTCCTACGCCCAGGTTGCCCAGAACGACAACGACATCCGGGCCACCGGCGCCCTTGTCCGCCGCAAGCTGACCAACCTCGGCGCCAAGCTCGAATTTGGTTTCTCCGAAAAGACCAGCCTCGCGGCCGGCATTTCCTTCGCCAAGACCGATTACGGTCCGGCTTCCTTCACCGATAGCGATATCTGGAGCCTCCCGATCGACCTATACTACAAAGCCAGCGAGAAGATGGACTGGAGCTTGGGTTACCGTTTCCGCAACAGCGACCTCAGCGGCGCAGGCACGGACAGCACCGACCATTTTTTCAACGTTGGCGCGCGCGGCGAGTTCACTCCCAAGCTGGTCGGTCAGGTTCGCGTGGGTCTCACCCAGCGCTCCTTTGACATCGGTGGCGACGACACCCAGCTGGGCTTTGATGGCAACCTCACCTATGCCTTCTCCGAGAAGACCAGCTATCGCTTCAACATGAGCAACGACTTCGGAAGCTCCGGCACGGGTGACTCCGTCGAGACCTTCCGTATCGGCTTCGATGCCACCAATAAACTTTCGGATCAGTGGTCGTTCACCGGCGGTCTGAGTCTCAACAAGTCCGACTATCCCACCCGCACCGATGATTACTGGGAAGGCTTGCTGGCCATCAGCTATGACCTGAACGCCGTCGTCAACTTTGGCGCTTCCTACACCTATCGCAACAACGGCTCGAACTCGGCGCCGGCTGAGTTCACCAACAGCGTCTTCACCCTCGGCGCCAACATCCGTTACTGAGCACGTTTCCCAGCTTACAAGCGGAAGAAGGTCGCTGATCTTCTTCCGTTTTTTATTTCTCCCCGTCATGCGCTCCCGACTTCTCCGGCTGTTACCGTTCATCCTCCTCGGCTTTTGCGGTTCCCTGCTGGCCGCCGAGGAAACGCAACCGCCTGCCGGGACGGCCGAGGCCACCGATTATGTGCTGCAGCCATCGGATCTGATCCGCGTCCTAATCTTCCAGGAACCCGACCTGTTGCGCGAGGTGCGCATCACGCAGGAGTATACCATCACCCTGCCCCTGATCGGCACGATCGACCTGCGGGGCCGCACTGTCCGGCAGGCCGAGGAGATTATCCGCAGCCTGTATGACAAGGACTACCTTGTGAATCCGCAGGTCAACCTGACCGTCTTGGAATACACCCAGCGCACGGTTCAGGTGGTCGGGGCGGTCAACCAGCCCGGAGCTGTCGTCTTTCCCCCCGAGCAAAAAATGGGCCTGGTCGAGGCCATCGCCCGGGCGGGCGGACAATCGCGGATCGCCGACTTGAAGCGCGTGCGCCTCACACGCACCAAGGCTGACGGTCGGGCCGAAAACCTGATCATCAACGTGGACGACATGATGAAGGGCGCCTCCAACGAGAAATACCTGCTGCAAAAAGGGGACATCATCTTCGTGCCCGAGCGGCTGCTTTGACTTTGAACAACATGGACACAGCGCCCAAAGCGGACAAGGCCACGGGATCCGGCGAAGCCTATCCCTACACCTACTACGGCACGAGTTACAGCGGCTACGGCTCGCCCGGCCACGGCGAAAACCAGATGCAGCGCAGCATGCAGGACTACGTGCTCATACTGCGCGAGCGCGCGTGGTATATCGCCCTCGTCTTCACCCTGATTTTCTCCGCCGCGACCATCTTCACCTTCACGCGCACCCCGCTCTATCAGTCGGTCGCGAGTGTGCAGGTGTTCCGCCGGGACCAGGTCGTGATGCAGGTGCAGAGCGTCGGCGACAATGAAATCCGCTCGGCGGAGGATCTCAACACGCAGGTGAAGGTGTTGGAGAGCTTCGCCATCATTCAGCGCGTGGCGGACCGGCTCACGGGCGAGGACTTGAAGGCGTTTCTGGCACCTTACCGGAAAGACAGCGCGGAAGTGCCGGTCACCCCGGCCGAGGTCATCTTCAAAAACCGCAAGATCGTGCCGATCCGCCTGAGCCTGGTGCTGCAGGTGCAGTATTCCCACCCGGACAAGTTTATCGCGGCCAAGATCGCCAATCTCTTCATCGACGAATACATAGCCTACAACTCCCGGCTCCGCATCGAGGATTCGATGAAGGCGGTCGACGACCTCAAGGAACGTGCCGAGCAGCAGAAAAAGAAGGTCGAGGAGCTCGCCATCAATCTCCAAGCCTACCGCGAGAAAAACAAGATGGTCTCGCTCGACAAGGGCAAGGACATCGTCACCGAAAAGCTCAAGGCCCTCAACGCCTACGTCACCCAGACCACGTCCCGCCTCAACGAGGCGGACATCCGCTGGCGCCAGGTGCAGGAGCGCAAGGCCACGCCCGCCCTCCTGCTCGACCTGCCGTTCGTCTCCAGCCAGTCGCTAATCACCCAGCTGGTCCAGCAGGTGTCGGCGCAGAAGATCGTCCTTTCCCAGTTGCGCGAGCAATACCGCGACAAGCACCCCAAGATGATCGAGGCCGTCAACTCACTTGCCCAAACGGAGCGGGAGTTGAGCCGCGCCATCGAATCGACCGCGGCCATGTTTGAGGCCGACTTCCAGACGGCCAAGCGCAACGACGATGAGGCCCGCGCCAACCTCGTCCGCCAGGAGGCCGAGTCGTTGGAAACCGACCGCTTTGCCGTCGAATACTCCAATCTCGAGCGCGACCTCGGCATCAACGAGCACCTGCTCAACAACATCCTTGGGCGCATGCGCGAAACCTCGATGAGCAGCACCATCGAGACCCAGAGCGCGCGCGTCGTGGACCGCGCCGCCCCGGCCCTCAAGCCCTACTCGCCCAACATCCCCCTGAACCTCGCCCTTGGTTTCCTCGGCGGCCTGGCGCTCGGCACGGCCTTCGCCTTCTTTGTGGCCTACATCGACGACCGGGTGAAGAGCTCCTTCGACATCGAGTCCGTGGTCGGCCTGCCGCTGGTTGGCATCGTGCCTGAGATCAAGCGGCTCGAGCAGCCGGAAAAGGCGCAGATCGTGGTCAACAATCACGACAAGCAGGTGGTCGAGGCCTTCCTCACGCTGCACTCCAGTCTGCGCCTCAAGGACGAGAGCAAGCGTGCCCAGGCCATCCTCGTCACCAGCACCATTCCCGGCGAGGGCAAGTCATTCACCACGACCAATCTCGCGCTGACGTTCGCGGCCCACGGCGAGAAGGTCGTCGTCGTTGATTGCGACCTCCGCAAGCCGAACATCCACAAGTCATTTCGCCTCGAGAATCTCAAGGGCGTCATCGATGTGTGCGCCGGCACCCAGACCATCGATCAGGTCGTGTTCAAGGCCGTGCACCCCAACCTCGATGTGATCGCGGCGGGCGGCCGGGCGAAGAACCCCACGCAGATACTCAACAGCAAGAATTTCGAGCTGATGCTCTCCGACCTGCGCAAGCGCTATGATCGCGTCTTTGTGGATACGCCGCCGCTCGCCGCCGTGAGCGACGCCCTCATCATCCTGCCTCTGATGGATGGCTCGATCTTCACCATCTTCTTCAACCGCGTGCGCCGCAAGGCCGCCCAGTTCAGCGCCCGCAAGCTCCTCGAGGTGAACGTGCCGTGCTTCGGCGCCGTGCTCAACGGCCTCAACCTGGCTGTCTCCGGTTACTACTACGCCCAGTATTACGACAAGTCCTACAAGGACTACTACGTGACGATGGCGAAACAGGATCCGGGTTCGGCTGATCGTTGACCCGGTCGGAACCGAGGGCGCGCCTTGTGCGCACCCTCGGGCGTGGACAAGCCATATCGCTGCATTCAGAACACGCGGTTCACCGTTTCGCCGCCGCGCGCCGCAGCCGGTCGTTGATGGCAGCGGCCAGGCCGCCGGCTCCTTCGGGCAGTGGTTCCACCCAAATCTGCCGGTAGCTCCCGGCGTCCACCTGCCGCAGCAGGGCATAGAGATTGCGCGCGATCTCCGCCAGCGCGCCGCGCCGGCTCAGCCAGAAGATGTCTTTCATCGATTTTTGGCCGGGTGGCTTGCGCAGCCATACGATGGCGGTTCCGGCTGGCGGGGTCTGCGATGTTGGGGGACGCAGCACCAAGGGCGTGCGCGGGCTGTAATGCCGCTCCAGCATGCCCGGCGCGAGCTGGCGCGAGCGCGCCCCACGGGCCTTGGCACCGTGCACCTTCACGCCAAGAAAATTTTCGAGCTCAGCGACGGCCACCGCGCCCGGCCGCAGCACGCGGGGCTGTCTGGGGTTTGTCATGTCGAGCACGGTGGACTCCACGCCCACGGCGCAGGCGCCGCCGTCGAGGATGTGCGGGATGCGCGAGCCCAGGCCTTCGTGCACATGGGCGGCGGTCGTGGGGCTGATGTAGCCGAAAAGATTCGCGCTGGGCGCGGCCAACGGAATCTTGGCCAACCGCAGCAACCGGCGGGCCAAGGGATGGGCCGGAACGCGGATCGCCACCGTCGGGCCGCCCGAGGTGACGATGCTGGGCACGCAAGGCTTCTTCGGCAGCACGAGGGTCAGCGGACCGGGCCAGAAGTGCCGCGCGAGCCGCCGGGCCGCCGGGTTGAATTCAGCGAGCTCTTCCGCGTGGCTCAGGTCCAAGACATGCACGATCAGCGGATCGTTGGCCGGCCGGCGCTTGGCCCGGAAGATCGCCCGGCAGGCTTTGGCGTCCAGCGCGTGGGCCGCCAGCCCGTAGACCGTCTCGGTCGGGATGGCGACAAGCTCACCCTGACGCAGCGCCGCGGCGAGGCGGCGGAGGTTGGCGGGAGTGGGGGCGTGGACGCGGGCGGGCATGGATTCGGGCAATAAAAAAGCCGGAGCGGATGCTCCGGCTGATAAGGTAAGCCGGCAACGGCTTATTGCATCGTCAGCATGTTGCGCGCGCGCTTGATATTCGACGTGACGCGACGCTGCTGCTTGGCGGAAAACCCCGTGTATTTGCGCGGCAGGATTTTGCCGGTGTCAGTGATAAAACGGCTCATCAACTGGGGGCTGGTGAAAGGGATTTCCTCGGGCTTGAGGGTCTGGGTCTTGGTTTCGGTCGTGCTCATGATGGGAAAAGGAGTCGGAAGGTTGGCTTTCCACCCACCCCTGTCAACGGGCATTTTTGGTTTGCCAAAGCCCGCCCGCGGGCATGTCTGGAAATGGCTTTAGTCCCCGTAGCTCAAATGGATAGAGCAGGCGTTTCCTAAACGTCTGATCCCGGTTCAATTCCGGGCGGGGGCACCAGGTTTCTTTCCGGAGCGAAAGAAACTTGTCCGCCGTAGCCTTTGCGAAGGCGGACTTTCCACACCCCGCCGGCGAATCCAGCCCCTACATCCCGCTTTTGAAGGTCTTGTGGTCCACGGCGCCGCTGGCACGCACGCTTTTCAGGGCCTGGCCGTATTCTTCCAGGAGGCGCAGGGCATAACGAAGGCGCTGGCGTTGCAGGGCGTCCTCCTTGCCGATCTCTGCGGCACCGTCCGGCAGGTTCAGGTTCTGCTCGGCGTGGTGGATGATCACGTGTTCGGGGATCCAGCACAGGCGGTTGTTCTTGGTGCCGCTCATCCGGAGCTCCGCCACCGGGTAGCTGCCGCCGCGCGACGCGGACACCGCCACGATCAGGCCGGGCTTGTGGCCGATTTCACCCGCCGTGCAGTTGAGCAGGAAATTCTTCACGCCGGGCGTGGCCATGCCGCTCCATTCTGGCGTCAAGAAGACCAAAGCGTCCGCCGCCTTCAACTCGGCCGAGATCGGATCCCACAGCGCGTCGGGCGCACCGCCGGTTGTCTCGTCCCACAGGGGCAGGGGATTGCCGCTCAGGCTGAACAGGTGCGTCTCGGCACCGGGGTGCTCGCGGGTCAGGACCGACTGCACATATTTCGCGACCTTGAGCGTCTGCGCCTCCGCCCGGTGACTGCCGCTGAGGATGAAGAATTTCATGCGCTGACCTATGCCTTACCTAGGGCTTGCTTGCAAGCGGACCGGGCTCAAACATTCCGCGCCGTGTCCAACTCCTTCGGCCAAAATTTCCGCATCACCACCTGGGGCGAAAGCCACGGGCCGGCCGTGGGCGTGGTCATCGACGGCTGCCCGGCCCGCCTGCCGCTGACCGCGGAAGAGATCCAGGCCGACCTCGACCGCCGCCGCCCGGGCCAGAGCGACATCACGACCCCGCGCAAGGAGGCCGACAAGGTCGAGATCCTGTCCGGTGTCTTCGAGGGCCTGACGACCGGCGTGCCGATTTCCCTCGTGGTGCACAGCGCCGACCAACGCCCGGGCGCCTACGACGAGATGAAGGAGAAGTTTCGCCCGTCACACGCCGACTACACCTATCAGGCCAAATACGGCCACCGCGACCACCGCGGCGGCGGGCGCTCCTCGGCCCGCGAGACCATCGGCCGCGTGGCGGCAGGCGCCGTCGCCCGGAAGATCCTTCATCTGACCAACAAACTTGAGATCCGCGCCTACGTGACGCGCATCCATGACATCGCTGCGCCGGCCGTGACCGGGTTCCCCACGCTTGCCGAGGTCGAGGCCAACGCCGTGCGCTGTCCCGATGCCGCCACTGCGGCCAGGATGATCGAGCGCATCAAGCAGGCACGCAGCGAGGGTGACTCCGTCGGCGGCATCATCGAGTGCCGCGTGCGCAACGTGCCCGTCGGGCTCGGCGAGCCGGTGTTCGACCGCCTCGAGGCCGATCTGGCCAGGGCCATGCTTTCCCTGCCCGCGACCAAGGGATTCGAGGTCGGCAGCGGCTTTGCCGGCAGTCTGTTCAAGGGTTCGCAGCACAACGATGCCTTCGTGTCCAAGGGCGGCCAGATCCACACCGCGACGAATCTTTCCGGCGGCGTGCAGGGCGGCATCAGCAACGGTGAGGAGATCGTTTTCCGCACGGCCTTCAAGCCCACCGCCACCATCCTTCAATCGCAGAAGACCGTGGACGTGCGCGGCCAGGAGACCGAGCTGCTGGCTCGCGGCCGCCACGATCCGTGCGTCGTGCCGCGCGCCGTCGTCATCGTCGAGGCCATGACGGCGCTCGTGCTGGTGGACCACTGGATGCGCCAGGCGGCGCAGAACCAACTCTTCAAGTTTTAGACAGAATGAACAGAATGGACAAATTGGAGAAAGGAACTCCAGTGGGTCTTATTCCGTGAATTTTGTATATTCCGTCTAAATGGCCTCCAGTTCACCCTCCGTTTATTTCATCCTCGGCACCCCCGGCTCCGGCCGTCGTGCCATCGTGCGCGACCTGATCGAGAACGGCATCGAAGGGAAGTCGCTGGTGCTGGTGGCTGAAAGCGAGGCCGCCGACCCGGCGGATGCCCGGCTGGCCGCCCTGCCAAACACCACGGTCCGCAGCTGGGCGTGGAAGGATTCCGCGCTGCCACCGGTCGACCTGCCCGCCGACGCGACGGTGTTCCTCCTGGCTGATTCGCAAGTCAGCCCGATCGACCAACTGGAGGCGCTGAAGCCCTGGCTGACGGCTCACGGGGCCGAGTTGGCGCGCATCTTCTGCGTCGTGGACTGCCAGCTCGCGGAAAAGCAGCCCGTGCTGCGCCAGTGGTTCGATGCCTGCATCCACTTCACCGATGTGGTCTTTCTGACCAAGCGCGAAGGCGTCCCAAACAAGTGGCTCAGCGACTTCAGCAGCCACTTCAAGGACCAGTTCTTCCCCTGCCACTTTGTGCAAGTGAAGACCAAGGGTGAGCTTGCGACGCCGCTCGTGTGGCTTGATCCCGCCCCGCGCCGGGTCTCCCAGTATTTCGAGGAGGATTATGTCGATCTGTCGGATGTCGTGATCGAGACAGGTGACGACGAGGCCGAGGAGGGTGAGTCGGTCGAACCCGGCGAGGACGACGGCATCATCCCGCAGGAGCCATATTTCGTGAAACTCAGCAGCGGTCGGCGGGAGAAGGAAGTTCCCGACATCCGCGACTACCTGCCGAAAAAATAATCCGCAGAGAGGATTAACTACTGGGGAGTGTCTTCAAACCCAGAGAGTTGACCACGAATGCATCGCCTAACGGCGCTGCTACTTGGGGCAGCTCCGCCTAATCGGCTCCGCTAGGTGGCTTCGGGGGCCGGCTAATCGCCGGCAGGGAATCCAAACAAAAACCCGAGCGGCGATTAGCCGCTCCCCGAAGCAAAAAACCGGAGCCGATTAGGCGGAGGGCACAATCAAGCGTAGCCGGTAGGCGGAGCATTAGTGGTTAAACCTTCCGGCAGTTTGAAAACACTCATCAGTGGTTACCTCAAGGATTGGGCGAAAAATACCCTGCCCGAATATCGGCGGCGAACTTGCCCCGGTTCGTGATAAGGTGTCAGTATGATTTTCCGCCACCGTCACTATCATCAGGATTATTCAAGCATCCGCAGGCCGGCCGCGATAACCCGGTCACCCCTCCAACCAGAACTTTCCATGGCCGCCGCCGTCCAGTCTCTGCCCACGCCCCGCACGATGTATCGGGCGCTGGCCCGGCGCGACGCCGCCTACGAGGGTGTTTTCTTCACCGGCGTGAAGACGACCGGCATCTTCTGCCGCCCGACCTGCCGCGCCAAGAAACCGAAGCCCGAGAACGTCGAGTTCTTTCCCACCATCAACGAGGCGCTGCACGGCGGTTACCGGCCTTGCCGACTCTGCAGACCGATGGATTCCACCAAGCCTGTGCCGCCGCTCGTCGAGCGCCTGCGCCGCGCCGTGGAGGATTCCGCCGAGGGCCGCGTGTCGGACAAGGATCTGCAGTCGATGGACATCGAGCCCTCGACTGCTCGACGGCAGTTCCAGTCCTACCACGGCATGACCTTTCATGCCTACCAGCGCGCCCGCCGCATGGGGCTGGCCTTGCGCGACGTGAAGTCCGGCAAACCGGTCATCGACGTGCAGCTGGCCCGCGGCTACGAGTCCACCAGCGGTTTCCGCGAGGCCTTCACCCGGATCTTCGGAACGCCGCCGCGTGGCGCCAAGGCCGGTCACTGTCTGCTCGCGCAGCGCCTCGAAACTTCGCTCGGGACGATGCTCGCGGTGGCGGACGACCAGGGTCTGCGTCTGCTGGAATTTGCCGACCGACGCGGTCTCGAGCGCGAACTCGCCGGCCTGCGCCGCCGGTTGAAGTGCGCCATCGTGCCCGGCAGCAACACCGTGCTGGAGGAGACGCAGCGGCAGCTCACGCGCTACTTTGCGGGCGAATCCCTCAGCTTTGACCTGCCGCTGGCGCCGGTCGGTTCGGATTTCCAACGGCGGGTCTGGACCGAGTTGCAGCGCATCCCGGCCGGGCACACGCGCAGCTACAAGGAAATGGCCCAGCGCGTCCGGTTGCCCAACGGCCATCGGGCGGTTGCCCGCGCCAACGGCTCGAACATGCTGGCCCTCGTGATCCCCTGCCACCGGGTCATCCGGTCGGACGGCGACCTTTGCGGTTACGCCGGCGGGGTCTGGCGCAAGCAGCGCCTGCTGGAGCACGAGCGGAAGTATGCGCGGAAGACCTGATGCATTACAGGAGGTCGCAGAGGGCACGGAGAAGGGAAATGATTCGGGTGTGAATGACTCCGCTACCTCTGTTTCCTCCTGTAAGAATGCATTGGTTGGGAAGGATTAGGGTTGGATTCAGGGGCTGCTCGGCCCGCTGAACAAAAGCCTTGCGCCACCCCGGGTCGGACGTATCCATGGCCCTTCCGTTATTTGCCCAGGTGGTGGAATTGGTAGACACGCAGGTCTCAGAAGCCTGTGCTTAACCGCATGGAGGTTCGAGTCCTCTCCTGGGCACCATTTGAAAAGTCCGCTGGCTTCCCGCCAGCGGACTTTTCATTTGGCCGATTGGAAACTCACGCGAAAACAACGGCACGGGGCATTCAGCTCGATTTTGGGTGCCGACCGGCAAAGAGCTTCACCTTTGCGGGGTCATGGCGGAGGCCAGCAGCCCCTGTTGGATTTTGAGCAGCAGTGCCACACGGCGGCATCGGGTGCGGCGAACAGGGCGTGGATCACCGCCAGCAGGTCGGCAC
>DAORVZ010000009.1:0-13492 GCA_035434005.1 Lacunisphaera sp. | reverse complement strand
GATGCTCTACGATCAGGCGCAACTGGCGGTGAGCTACCTGGAGGCGAGGCAGGCGACGGGGCTGGAGGTCTACGCCTGGGTCGCGCGGGATATTTTCACCTATGTGCAGCGCGACCTGACCAGCCCGGCGGGGGGCTTCTATGCCGCCGAGGACGCCGATTCGCCGCTGCCAGCGGCGACAGAGAACGGAGGACAGGGGACAGAGAACGGAAAACACGCCGAGGGGGCCTTCTATGTTTGGACGAAGGACGAGATCGAGGCCGTGCTCGGCGCCGAGGCCGCATTTTTCTGCGCGCACTACGGGGTGAAGCCGGGCGGCAACGTGGACCACGATCCGCAGGGCGAGTTCACCGGGAAGAATGTGCTGATGCAGCGCCAGTCGCTGGCGACGACGGCGCGCGACTGCGGGCTCGGGGTGGCGGCGGCGAGTGACCGGTTGCTCGAGGGCTTGGCCAAACTCCGCGCTAGGCGCGCGCAGCGGCCCCGGCCGCAGCTAGACGACAAGATCATCACGGCGTGGAACGGACTGATGATTTCGGCGCTGGCGAAGGGCGCCCAGGTGCTCGGCGACCCGGCCTATCTGGCCGCCGCGACCCGCGCGGCGGAATTTGTGCAGCGCGAACTTTATGATGCCGGCACCGGCCTCCTGTATCGGAGCTGGCGGGGAAGCCGCAGCCCCATCGCCGGGTTTGCGGAGGACCATGCCCTGCTCATCCAGGGGTTGCTCGACCTCTATGAGGCGGGGTTCGAGATCCGCTGGCTGCAATGGGCGGAGCGCTTGCAGGCGGCGATGGACGCGGCGTTCGCCGATCCGGAGCGCGGCGGCTATTTCACCTCCCGCGCGGACGATGCGAGCGTGATTGTGCGCCTAAAGGAGGACCACGACGGGGCGGAGCCGTCGGCCAATTCCATCGCGGCGCTGAATCTACTGCGGCTCGATTGGATGCTTGGCCTGGTTGGCGCCCGCGGGCGGGCGGCAAAAATCTTCGCGGCGCTGCGCCCGCAATGGACAGCGACGCCGCAGGGCCTGCCGCAGTTGCTCTGCGCGGTCGAGCTTGTCATGGATGCGCCGCGCACCGTCGTGCTGGCCGGTGATCCGGCCGCCGCCGATTTCCGGGCTCTGGCGGCGGTGCTGGCCGAATCACTTGGCCCGCGCCGCGCGTTGCTCTGCGCCGATGGCGGGGCCGGCCAGCGCTGGCTGGCGGCGCGGCGGCCCTATCTGGCGGACATGAAACCGCGTGATGGCCGGGCAACGGCGTATGTCTGCGAGAATTTCGCCTGCCAGGCGCCGGTGACGACGCCGGCGGAGCTGCGCGCGCAGCTCAGCGCCTGAGCGCGGCGTGCGCGAGGCGCTGGTCGCCGTCGTTGGGCGCTGGCTGTAGGCCCAGCACGGCGCAGAGCAGGTTATAGAGGTGGATGTTGGCCACGTCGGGGATCTCGACGTGTTGCTTGAACGCCGGGCCGTTGGCGAGGAAGAGCGCGCCCATGTTGGGCGTGGCAGGATCCCAGCCATGGGTGGCCTTGCTGGTGGCGGCCCAGGCCGGCGTCCAGCGGGACCGTTGCTCGATGGTCCAGTGGTCGTCGGCGAGCAGCATGATGGGGGGGATGGAGTCGCCGCGACTGTAATGCAGGCGAGCAGGCACGTCCGCGCGGCGATAAACTTGAATAGACGGCGGCAGCTTGGCGCGGATGCCGGCCACGAGCGCCGCGACATCGACCCCGGGACGCGGCCGCACGCCGCCGTTGGGGCCGGTGGCTTCCACGCGCACTTGGGAAACATCCATCAGATCCTCCAGGAAGACGACCTTGTCGGGCGGGCTTTCGGACATGCCGTGATCGGACACGATGACGAGGTTCGCCGTCTCGCGCAGGCCGAGGCGCTCCAGGCCGGCGAGCAGCCGGGCGACGGCGGCGTCCACTTCCTGCACGGCGGCGCCGGTTTCGGGGGCCAGCGGGCCGTGCGCGTGGCCCTGGGTGTCCACGATGTCGAAATAAAGCGTGGCGAACCGGGGCCGCTGCGCCGCAGGCAAAGACAACCAGGCAAGCAGGCCGTCCACGCGGTCAGCGGAGGGCAGTTGGTGGTTGAAGGGCTTGGAAAAAGTCGGGCGAATCCCGTGGTTCTCGCTTTCCGAGCCGGGCCAGAAAAAGCAGGCGCTGCGCACGCCCTGTTTCTCGGCGGTGATCCAGATGGGTTCGCCGCCCTGCCACCAGCGCGCCTCGGTCTTGCCCATGTCGAACTTCGCGTTGTCGGCCGGATCGTAGAACCAGTTGGCCACGATGCCGTGGTTCTGGGGGTAGAGGCCGGTGACGAGCGTGTAGTGATTGGGAAATGTCTTGGACGGGAAGCTCGGGGTCAGGCGCGTGGCGTGCACGCCGCCGGCGGCCAGGGCCTTCAGAGTCGGGGCGTTGTGCAGTTGCAGGTAATCCCAGCGGAAGCCGTCGATGGAGATCAGGATCACCGGCCCCGTGGCGGGCGGGCGGGTGGGGCTGGAGCAGGCGGCGAGGAACCACGCGCAGAACAAGAGGCCGAGTCC
This sequence comes from Lacunisphaera sp., assembly GCA_035434005.1. Lineage (GTDB taxonomy): Bacteria > Verrucomicrobiota > Verrucomicrobiia > Opitutales > Opitutaceae > Lacunisphaera. The sequence continues at coordinate 10,958 of DAORVZ010000009.1, read as the reverse complement.
AACCAAGATGCGCTTCATCGCGGCAAGTTGGTGGATTGCCTCGGGCCGCGCAACCTGCTTCCTGTGGGCGCATGAGTGAAGCCGACCGCCTGACACGCCTCGAGGAGCGTTACGCCCATCTGCAGCGGCACAACGCCGAGCAGGACAAGGCCATGCTCGGGCTGGCGGACGAGGTGGCGAGGCTGCGCAAGGAACTCGCCGCGCTGCGGGCGCAGCAGGCGGGCGGGCGCGAGCGGGAGGAGGAGCCGGACGAGCGCCCGCCGCATTATTGAGTCGGGGTGCGCCTTGTGGGCGCCCGGGCGTGGACGAGCCCCGCCCCCCCTCAAAACAGCGCGGTGACCTCGACGTGCTGGCCGGGCTCGAGGAAGACTTCGCCGGAGAGCGCGGCGGTCTCATCATTCTTGTAGAGCTTGCAGGCCACGGGGCCGGTGGCGTCGTCGGTCGCCCAGCCCCATTTGCCGATGGAGACGAATTTCATCGGCACGCCCTTGTCCCAACTGAGGCCGGGGCCGTCACCGCGGATGTAGAGCTTGTTGCCGATGCCGATGTAGGCGGTGACGAGCAGGCGAGTGGCGCCGTCGGCGGAGACGGAGGGCTCGACGGTCGCGGCAGCCTCGGATTGGGAATCGTCGGAGGGGATCTGGGCCGCTTCGGTCGGTGCATCGGGGGCGGATTCGCCCGGGTTGTCGGAGGGAGTGTCGCCCGGCATGGGCTCGGACATGGCGGCGAGCGTGTCCTCGGGCTTGGGTTTGCGGGGAGCGCGGGGCTTTTTGGGCTTGGGCTCCTCGACTGCCGCTTCGGCGGAATCATCCGGGCTGGCGGCGTGGGGCGCGGGTGACTCGGTCACGGAGACGGATTCGACGAAGGCCGTGGTGGCGGTCGGCGCGGCTTCCTCCTGGCGGGCATGGATCGCCACTACCGGGGCGGCGGCGACCGGGATGGTCAGGGTCGCGAGCCTGGCCTCGGCGGCGGCAACGCTGGCGGCGAGGCGGGCCTCGAATTTGCCGGCGGCGGCTTCCTGTGCGGCGGCGAGCGATTTGCGGGCGGCGTGGTCGAGGGCGGTCAGCTCGGTCACCTGCTGGCTGATCTGGCTGGCGATGGCGGCGAGGCGCTCGCTCTCGCTTTGGCGGAGAGTGGCGAGTTCCTCGGCGAGGCGCTCCTTCTCCTCGTCCTTGGCGGTGGCGAGCTGCTGGTTGAACTCGGCAAGTTTCTCCTGCATCCGGTAGGGCAGGTGTTCGGCGGCGTGGGCGGTCTTGTGCACGGCTTCCTCGACCGCCTTGATCTGCGCGGCGGCGCGGGCGAGGCTCTCGCTGGCGGCGTTGAGGCGCTGCGCCTGTTCGGCGATGCGGGCGCGCTCCTGTTGCACGTATTCGGCGGAGTCGGCGGCGTAATCGATGAGGAAGGGGATCAGGCCGATGATGGCGGCGAGGCCGACGCATAGCACGGCGCTGACAAACGGCAGCGGGGCGTAGGGCTCCTTGGCGAGGTAGACGATGATGAAGGCGGTGAGGAGCAGGCCGGCATCAATCAGGAGGAAGACAGTCTTCGACAGGCGGGGGGCAGGTTCGAGATTCATAGGCGAGTCGCGCGCACGCTTCTTTTCGCGGGGCGGGGGCGGTTTCTCAAGGCTAAAACCGGGACGCAGGCCGGAGAGAAACCACAGATGAACACAGATGGTTCGGAAGCAGGGGAGCCTGAATTGACCACGAGGTATTCCTCCGGGGTCGATCAGTGGTTAGGAAGAATGGCGTTGAGAAACGGGGTGGTGGTGTCAGCCTGCGGTTCGCCGATGAATTCTACCCACTTTGTGCGCATCGACCGGGATCTACCCGGCGGCGGCCGGCACTACGTGGTGCACACGGCGGATCCGCGGCTCACCCTGGAGCTGACCCCGGATCGCGACGCGCCGAACCGCCTCGGCCGTGGCATCATCAAGCGGGTGTGCGTGCCGAATTCGTGGGCGGGGGACTATGGCCAATATGCGAAGCTGCTGACGGCGGCGCAGGAATTTTTCGCAGAGTCGCACCCGCCCGCCGCTCGCGGGTAGCCTTCACGACATCATCAGCCGGCGCCAGGACTGGGCGATGAACGAGACAAGCATGCCGATGCGGATGGAGCCCTCGAAGGTCAGCACCACAAGCACCCACTTGAGGCCGCAGGTGCTGCGGAGCAGGTAACCCACGCCGGTGACGAGGATGAGGACGGCGCCTTGGGCACGGCCGACCGGGTGCAGCAACAGCGTGGTCATCCAGATGTAATAGGCGAGCAGGCCGCCGGCCCAGGTGGCGGCCATCCAATCCTTCATGGGCAGTTCGCGCGGATCGGCGTTCACCCGGATCTGCTTGATGCCCATGTAGCGCTCACTGACCACGAGCTGCCAGAGCTCGAAGGCGAGGAAGAGCGGCGCGAGCAGGGCTGCGGGATTCATGCGCGGGGCCATTTCAGACGTCGGCCGGGCCGAGGCCAGCTTTTTGCGACTTCGGCTCGGCGGCCCGTGTTTTTGGGGCAACACCCCTCCACGCCATGCTGTCCGACCTCCGCCTTTCCCTGCGGGCTCTCGCGAAGAGCCCGACGTTCACCGTCGTCGCCGTCTTCACCATTGTCCTCGGCATTGGCGTCAACGCCGCGATGTTTTCAATCGTCAACGCCATCATGTTCCGCGGCCTGCCGTTCCCGCAGCCGGATCGCCTCGTTCATCTGGAGCAGCGCAATCCGGTAGAGCAAATCGACGGCATCGAGATCGCCTATCAGGATTTCGTGGACTACCGCGCCGGGCAGACGACCCTGCAGGGGCTCGCCGCGTATTACGACGGCACCCTCACGCTCAGCGGCCCGGGCCAGGATCCGGTGCGCGTAGAGGGCACCTATATTTCTGCCGGCGGCCCCGAGATGCTCGGCGTGCCACCGTCGCTCGGCCGCTGGTTCCGCGCGGAGGAGGACAATCCCGGCGCGCCGCCGGTCATCGTGCTGGGTCACAGTTACTGGCGGAACCACTACAAGTCCGACCCCGCCGTCGTCGGCCGCCCGCTCAGGATCAACGGCGAGTGGGGCACCATCATCGGGGTCGGCCCGGTGGACTACCGCTTCCCGGAGGTCGCGGACGCCTGGGTGCCGCTGCGCTACAAGAAGACGGACGAGAAGCGCGACGTGCGCTTCCTCGAGGTGCTCGGCCGCCTCAAGGAGGGCGCCACGCTCGGGCTGGCGCAGGCCGAGTTTGCCACGCTCAACCAGCGGCTCGTCGCGGCGCATCCCGTGACCAACAAGAACCTCGCCGCCGTGGTGAAGCCGCTGCAGGTGGAATTCGTGGGCGACGACACCCGGCGGCTGCTCTTCATCATGCTCGGCGCGGTCTTCTTTGTGCTGCTGATCGCCTGCGCCAACGTCGCCAACCTCCTGCTGGCGCGCGCCGCCACCCGCGAGAAGGAAATGGCCATCCGCACGGCGGTCGGCGCCGGCCGCGGCCGCATCATCCGCCTGCTGCTCGCGGAAAGCCTCGTGCTCTCCGCAGTCGGGGCCGGCGGCGGCCTGGCGCTGGCCTTCGGCCTGATGAAACTCTTCCGCGACTACATCAACGCCAACAACCCCGCGCCCTACTGGATGGTGTGGAGCGTGGACACCACCGGCGTGCTCTACGTCGGCGCGCTGGCCATCGTCACCTGCGTGGCCGCCGGCCTGTTCCCGGCGTTGCGGGTGTCGCAACCCGACCTCAACACCGTGCTCAAGGACGCCGGCCGCGGCTCGACTGGTTTCAGCCTGAGCCGGTTCACCCGTGCGCTCGTCGTGGCCGAGGTCGCGCTCTCCTGCGTGCTGCTGGTGCTCGCCGGTCTGACCATCCACTCGATCATCAAGATGCAGACGGCGAGCCTCGGTTTCGATCCGCAGGGCGTGATGACCGCTCGCGTGGCGCTGCCCGACACCGAATACAAGGACGAGGCGAAGCAGCGGGCCTTCTTCCAGGAGCTGCGCGAGCGGCTCGCGGCGCGGCCCGAGTTCACGGCGGTCGGCGCGGCCGACGCCCCGCCGACCTGGAACAACCGCAGCCCCATCCTGATCGACGGTCGTGCGCCCGACCCCTCCGGCAAGGGCGGCCCCTACGCGTCGGTCACGACAATCACGCCGGGCTATTTCCCGGCGATGAGCCTCCGGCTGCTGCAAGGCCGCGATTTCTCCGCCGCCGACGCTGAGACCGCGCAACCCGTCGCCATCGTCAGCGCGGCCTTCGCCCAGCAATACTGGCCGCAGGAGAACCCGGTAGGGAAACGCTTCCGCCGCGGCACCCCGGAGGACAAGGATCCGGGCCCGTGGCTCACGGTCGTCGGCGTCGTGCCCGACACGCTCAAAGGCCAGTTCGATGCCAAGACCTGGCCGCAGGCCTACGCCTGCTACCTCCAGGCCAAGGGCGCGACGCAGCGCATGACGCTCTTCGCCAAGGTCCGCGCGGGGGACCCGGCCGCGACGGCTCCGCTCCTGCGCGCCACCGTGCGCGAGCTGAACGACGACCTGCCCATCTACTTCACCCAGACGCTGACCCAGCTGCTGGACGAGGCGAAGTTCTTCAAAAAACTCTTCGGCTGGATATTTGGCATCTTCGGCGGTGTGGCGCTGGTGCTTGCGGGCGTCGGACTCTACGGCGTCATGGCCTACAGCGTGGCGCAGCGCACGCAGGAGATCGGCGTGCGCATGGCGCTCGGCGCCGGGCCGGGCGCCGTGCTGCGGCTCATCCTGCGCGAGGGCGGGATGCGGCTCGCACTCGGCCTGGGCCTGGGCAGCGGCATCGGCTATTTGGGCGGGATGCTGCTTGCCTCGGAGCTTTACGGTGTGACGGCGGGCGATCCCGCGACCTTCGCCGGCACGCTGCTGACGCTCGGAGCCATCGGGATGCTCGCCACCCTGGTGCCGGCGCTGCGCGCCCTGCGGGTCAACCCGGTCGAGGCGCTGCGGAACTGAGGCCGTGGATTCAAACCGCTGAAAAGACGGCAAATCGGCCCAACGGCATTGAGCATGATACGGCTGTCCAAACTTTACCCTGGGTCAACTGACGCCGCTGCTTCGCTACGCTCAGAATGGCCGGTCTTGAGCGTGTAGCGGGCCTGAGCCCCTGAGGCCCGCTCAATACCCGACGGACAGGCTGTCGGGCTTGCGCAGGTCGGAGGCGCCGAGGCGGTGCCCAGTCGCCGGATCGATCGCCACCGTCTCAGCGTCGCCGACGATCAAGTTTTCGCGCTCCTGCAGGATGTGCCCCCAGGCCTTGAGCAGGGCGACGCTGTCGGGGCTGAAGCTGTGGCGCTCGTAGGCGAGCACGTCGGGCATCCACTGGTGGTGGAAACGCGGGGCATCGACCGCTTGGCGGATGTTCATGCCGTGGTCGATGACGTTGGTGACGATGCCGAGCACGACCGTGATGATGGTCGAGCCGCCGGGACTGCCGGTGGCGAGGACGAAGCGGCCGTCCTTGAAGAGCATGGTCGGCGTCATGGAGGAGAGCGGGCGCTTGCCGGGCGTGATGCTGTTGGCCGGGCCCTGGATCAGGCCGAAGAGATTCGGCGCGCCGAGCTTCGTGGTGAAGTCGTCCATTTCATTGTTCATCAGAAAACCGGCGCCGGGGATGGTGACGCAGGAGCCGAAGGCGCCGTTGATCGTGTAGGTGTTGCTGACGGCGTTGCCGGCGGCGTCGATGATGGAGTAGTGAGTGGTCTCGCCGGACTCGGCGGGCGGCACCCAGCCGGCGGGCTGGCCGGGTGCGAGTCCGGCGCTCGGGGTGGCCCGGTGCGGGTCGTAGTTTTTCATCAGCCCGGCCAGGTAGGTGCGGTCGAGCAGCCCGGCGACAGGAACCGGCACGAAGCCGGGGTCGGCCGGGAACTCGACGCGATCCCGGAAGGCGCGGCGCATGACCTCGGTGAACAGGTGTATCTTGGCCGCAGAGTTGAAGCCGAGGGCCCGCACGTCGAAGGGCTCGAGCATCCCGAGCATCTGCAGCAGCGCGAGGCCGCCGGAGCTGGGCGGCGGCATGGTGACTATCTCGTAGCCGCGATAGGCGCCGCGCAGCGGCAGGCGCTCGGTGGCGTGGTAATTTTTCAGGTCGGCGCGGGTGATGGTGCCGCCGTGTTGCGCCATGGCGTCGGCGATGAGGCGGGCGGTCTCGCCCTCGTAGAATTCCCGCGGGCCGTCCTTTTGGAGGCGCGCCAGAGTGGCGGCGAGCTCGGGCTGCCGCCAGAGCTGGCCCGGCTGGAGGAAGGCGCCGCCGGCGAGGAAGATCCTTTTCGACTCGGCGAAGGGCTCGAAGCGATTGGCATACTCGCGGAAGCTGGCGGCCGTGCCCTGCGACACGATGTGGCCCTCAGCCGCGAGGCGGCGGGCCGGTTCGATGACCTGCGCCCAGGTGACCTTGCCCGAGCCGTATTTTTCAAAGGCCTGCGCGAATCCAGCCACCGTGCCGGGCACGCCGCTGGCGCGCCAGCCGAGGAGGCTGCCGCCCGGGCCTTGCCGGAGCTGGCCGTCGGGCCCGAGATACATGTCGCGGGTGGCCGCGGCCGGCGCGACCTCGCGGTAATCGATAATGACCTGCCGCCCGGCGCCGCCCTGGCTGCCGTCCGCCAGATGGACGAGCATGAAGCCGCCGCCCCCGAGGTTGCCCGCGTAGGGGAAGACGACCGCGAGCGCGAAGCCGGTAGCGACGGCCGCATCCACGGCATTGCCGCCTTGGCGCAGGATATCCACCCCGGCTTCCGAGGCCAGTCCATGCACGGAGGCGACGATGCCATGCTCCGCCTCGACGGCGGTGCGCTGGGCGGGCAGGGGCTGCGGCGCGGCCAGCAGGGAAACACTCAACAGGGCGGCAACCAGGCGGGGGGCGGGGCGCATCCCGCCATGATTCCCCTCCCGCGCCGCGTCTCAAGCCGCAATTCCCTCGGCGCTATCTGGCTTGTTTCAGACCTGGTTCCGCCTATCCTGCTCCCACCAAGCCGGCCTGTCGTCAGGCTGATCGTCAGTTCCCCCCGTATGAATATCACGATGTCTGAGTTCCAGGCCGCGCTTTGCGCTGGCCTGCCGCGGACGCGCACCCTTGCGCTTCTCGCTTTGTTGACCGTCACCACGGGCCTTTCCGGCCAGACCACCGCCCCTAGGGAGGAGGTCGTCCAACTGGAGACGTTCATCGCCACCGGCTCGCGCTTCAACGACCGCACGGTGACCCAGTCGCCCGTGCCGATCGATGTCATCAGCGGCACCGAGATGAAGCAGGGCGGCTACCTCGAGACCAGCCAGATGCTGCAGGCCAACATCCCCTCGTTCAACTTCCCGCGCCCGTCGCTGACGGACGGCACCGACCACATCCGTCCGGCCACGCTGCGCGGCCTCGCGCCCGACCAGACGCTCGTGCTCATCAACGGCAAGCGCCGCCACACCAGCGCGCTCGTCAACCTCAACGGCTCCATCGGCCGCGGCTCCGTCTCGACCGACTTCAACGCCATCCCCTCGGCCATGATCGAGCGCATCGAGGTCCTCCGCGACGGCGCCTCCGCCCAATACGGCTCCGACGCCATCGCCGGCGTCATCAACGTCATCCTGCGAAAGGACACCGGCTGGGGCCTCAACCTCGCCTACGGCCAGACGAAGGTCGGCGACGGCGAGGACTACAAGCTCGACGCCTTTGCCGGCACGCGGCTGGGCGACAAGGGCTCGCTCTTCCTCAGCCTCTACCTCCGTGATCACGGTGACACCAGCCGCGTCCAGCCCGACACGCGCCAGCAGTATTTCGGCAACGGCGGCACCTCGACCATCTCGGGCAACTACGGCTCGGGCACGGGCCTCACCCCCTCGAACGGCACGCTCGATCCGCGCGAAGCCACCGTCAACCGCATCAACCACCGCTTCGGCGACCCCGAGACGAAGGACAAGGGCCTGTGGCTCAATGGCGAATATCCGCTGCAGGACGGCATGACCCTCTATTTCAACGGCGGCAACAGCATCCGCCACGCGAACGGCGCCGGCTTCTTCCGCCGCTCCGGCGATGACCGCACCGTCCGCGCCATCTGGCCCGACGGCTTCCTGCCCTTCATCGACTCCGTCGTCGAGGACCTCTCCGGCGGCCTCGGCCTCAAGGGCAAGCTCACCGACTGGAACTGGGACCTCAGCACCAACTACGGCACCAACTCCCTCGATTACCGCACCTCGAACTCCGTCAACGTCACCCTCGGCAACGCCAGCCCGACGGCGTTCTCCGACGGCCAGTTGAAGTTCAACCAGATCACGACCAACCTCGACCTCACCACGTCGTTCAACACCGGCCTGGCGACGCCGCTGAAATTCGCCACCGGCTTCGAGTTCCGCGCCGAGGAATACACTATCCAGGCCGGCGAGCCCGACTCCTACCGCAACGGCGGCTTCACGGTCATCGGCGGCCCCAACAACGGCGGCCTCGCCGGCGTGGGCGCGCAGGTATTCCCCGGATTCAAGCCCTCCGATGCCGGCGCGCACGACCGCGACTCGAAGGCCGTCTATGTGGACTTCGAGCAGCACCTCAGCGAGCGCTGGCTGCTCAACCTGGCCGGCCGCTTCGAGGATTACAGCGACTTCGGCAACAGCAGCACAGTGAAGTTCGCCACCCGCTACGAGGTCACCCCGGAGTTCGCGGTGCGCGCCTCGGCCAGCAGCGGCTTCCGCGCCCCGCACCTCGCGCAGCAGTGGTTCAGCTCCACCGCCACCAACTTCATCGGCGGCGTGCCCTTCGACATCCTCACCTTCCCGGTGAGCAACCCCGCCGCCATCGCCCTCGGCGCCTCCCCGCTCAAGGCCGAGAAATCCACCAACTTCAGCGTCGGCGCCACCTGGAACTCGAAGACCGGCTTCTCCGCCACGCTCGACTACTACAACATCGAGATCAGGGACCGCATCGTGCTGTCCTCCAACTTCACCGGCGCGCCCATCATCGCCCTCCTCGCGACCCAGGGCATCACCGGCATCGGCGGCGGCCGCTACTTCACCAACGCCGTGGACACCACGACCAAGGGCCTCGACCTCAGCGGCCGCTACACCTGGAAGACCGGCGACGCCGGCAAGTTCACCTTCACCGCCGGCTACAACCACAACACGACGAAGGCCGACCGCATCAAGGCAGCCCCGGCCAACCTCGCCGCCATCACCACCACGCCGCTCTTCGACCTCACCGAGACCATCCGCCTCGAGCGCGGCCAGCCGCGCGACAACGTCAACCTCTCCACCACCTGGGAGCTGGGCAAGTTCTCCACCCTGCTGCGCGCCGTGCGCTACGGCGAAGTCTCGACCGTCGCCTTCGCCAGCACCACCCAGGCCGTGATCGACGCCCTCACCCCCGGCTACCAGGTCGAGTTCCGGCCAGCCGTCCCGGGCACGGTCGGCGGCACCACGACCAACCAGCAGGTCATCCAGACCTTCGGCGCCAAGTGGCTCGCCGACCTCGACGTGACCTACCACCACAACGAGAACATCACGGTCTCCGTCGGCGTGAACAACTTCACCGACACGTATCCTGACGAGAACCTCCGCTCCAAGGTCGTCGCCGGGGCGGCCGTCAATGGCACGGACAATGTCGGCATCTTCCCCTACAACTCGATCTCGCCCTTCGGCTTCAACGGCGCGTTCTATTACGGCAAACTCTCCTACCGGTTCTGAGATCGGCGGATTTTCCCTTGGACGAGGCGCGGGCTAACCAGCCCGCGCCTTTTTGTTTCCTTTGGGTCTATTACCCCGTGGCTTGCCCCGGCTTGGTTCGGTGCTGTGGGAGCGTGCTGTGGGAGCGTGCTTGCACGCGACGGTCGCGACCAAGGTCGCTCCCACAAAAGCTGGCAGCAGATGGCTTGCTCAAATGCCCCGTGGCTTGCCCCGGGGATCTTTACTTCGCGATTTGACCGAGGGCCTTGAGCACGATGCCGGGCGTGAGCAGCTCGGGCAGGATCGTCGGCTCGGCCTGGCCGGGGGCGTAGAGGAGATTGAAGGGGACGGCTGAGCGGTTCCACCGCGCCAGCTCGGCGGTGATCAGGGGATCCTTGTTGGTCCAGTCGCCGCGGAGCAGCACGACGCCGCGCCGGCCGAATTCGGCAAGCAGCTCGTCGTTGTGGAACACGGCGGCCTTGTTCGTCTGGCAGGTGGCGCACCAGCGCGCCGTGAAATCCACATAGACGAACTTGCCGGCGGCCTGCGCGGCCGTGATGGCCGCGGGGCTCCATTTCTCCCAAGTGACTTGGTAGCTGCCATCGGTCGGCGCGGCCTGGGCGGGCGCGGGCCAGCCGGTGTAGAGGCCGCCCGCGAGCAGCGCGGCGGCGGCCACGCGCCCGAAGAGTTGCCGGCCGGGTTTGCCGTGCGCCTGGCCGAAACGGCCGTAGGCCCACGCCGCCATCGCCACCAGCACAAAGCCGAATGCGATCAGGAGCAGCGCGTTGTCGTCGTCCTTGGTCTGGCCGGCCAGCACCCAGAGCAGCCAGCCGACGGTCGCGTAGAGCGGGAAGGCCATGAACTGCTTGAAGGTCTCCATCCACGCGCCGGGGCGCGGGAGGAATTTCAGGGCCGAGGGGAAGATCGAAAGCAGCAGGTAGGGCAGGGCGAGGCCGACGGCGATGGCCGTGAACACCAGCAGCGACTCGAAGGCCGACAGCGAGAGCGCGGCGCCGAGGGCCGGCGCGAGGAACGGCGCGCTGCACGGCGTGGCGACGAGCACGGCCAGCGCGCCGGTGAAGAACGAGCCGGCGTAGCCCTGCTGCATTTGCAGGCTGCCGCCGACCCCGGTGGCGGCGAGGCCGACCTCGAACAGTCCGCTCAGGTTGAGCGCGAAGATCAGCAGGAACACCGCCATGCCGAAGACGAAGGCCGGCGACTGCAGCTGGAAGCCCCAGCCGAGCTGGGCACCGCCCGCGCGCAGCGCGAGCAAAGCGCCCGCCAGCGCCCAGAACGACCCCAGCACGCCGGCCGTGAACACGAGGCCGTGC
>DAORVZ010000008.1:0-13739 GCA_035434005.1 Lacunisphaera sp. | reverse complement strand
TCCTTCGGGTGGGCGTAGCGCGAGAGATGCGAGGCCGGCAGGCCGATGCTCTTCAGCCAGTTCTCGCACCAGGTGATCCACTCCTCGTGGCACTTGGCCCAGTCGGCGTCCTCGTGGATGAAATATTCCATCTCCATCTGCTCGAACTCGCGCGAGCGGAAGATGAAGTTGCGCGGCGTGATCTCGTTGCGGAACGACTTGCCGATTTGCGCGATGCCGAAGGGCAGCTTCACGCGCGTGGTGTCGACGACGTTCTTGAAGTCCACGAACATGCCCTGCGCCGTCTCGGGCCGCAGGTAGGCGACGGACGAGGCGTCGGTCATGGCGCCGACGTTCGTCTGGAACATCATGTTGAAGGCGCGCGGCGCCGTCAGGCTGCCGGCCTCGCCGGTGGCGGGCGAAGGGATGAGCGGGATCTCGGCCTCGGCGGCCTCGGTGAAATCCTTGGGTGTGACCGGGGCGAGCGCGCCGGTGATGGCCTTCTTGCGCTTGAACAGCTCGGCGGCGGCCTGGAGTTCGCCGGCGGTGTTCTCGCTCTCGAGGGCGGAGACGTAGCCGACGATCTTGCCGTCCACCACGACGGGCGACCAGAACAGCTGGTCGGCGCGGTAGCGCTGCTTGCTGGCTTTGCAGTCCACGAGCGGGTCGCTGAAGCCGGCGACGTGGCCGGAGGCCTCCCAGACCTTCGGGTGCATGATGATGGAGGACTCGAGGCCGACGATATCGTCACGGCGGCGGACCATGTCGTTCCACCAGCAGTCGCGGATGTTTTTCTTGAGCTCGGAGCCGAGCGGGCCGTAGTCGAAGAAACCGTTGAGGCCGCCGTAGATTTCGGAGGACGGGTAGATAAAGCCGCGGCGCTTCGCGAGCGACACAAGGGCTTCCATGAGATTGGCGGGTTCGGCGGCGTTGGACATGGTGGGAAGGATCGCCCCCAACTGGATGTGGGGAGCAGTTGGCGAGCAAAGGGAGCCGCCGGGGGGCGGTCAAGGCTGGGCCTTGTCACTCACTTCGCGCTTGCGGGGCGGGGCGTCCGGGCAAGGGTGGCCGCATGAAAGCCGCCTTCACTGCCAAGGAATACCGCCAGCTCCTCGAACTCGTGCACCTCGGCATGTGGACCGTCACCGGCTACCAGGGCGAGGACACCGCCGCGGCCAAGCGTTACTACGCCCTCGACCAGAAGCTGCTCGAGCTGGCGACCGACGCCGGTTGCGCGGACCTGGTGGAATCGATGGACGATGGCAGCCTGCAGCCCGCGCCGAAACTGTCCGAGGACGAGCGCGTCCGCGAAATCCAGAGCGAGTTCCAGAACGATGTATTCTGGCACGAGCTGGTCACGCGGCTGGCGGACCGGGACATCGATGGCGACCAGGTGAAGCGGGCGATGGACACCCCCGGCGTCGAGCCGGCGCCGTCCCGCGACGACCGCCTCAAGAAGATCGAGGACCGCTACTGGACCGAGTTCGAGAAGAACGACCTCGCGAACATCGTGCTCCTGCGCGGCGGGCGGGGGTAGACCACCGTTGTTGGCTGCTGCCAACCCGGTGTTTGTCCCCGGTTCTCGCCTCCGCGCTGTCCTCCGGCAGCGCCCGGAGTCGGCGAAACCGAGGCAAATCAGTAGGCGATATCCAGCCTCTTATAGATGAAGTGCAGCAGCCACGCCGGGCCTATGAGGAGGAAGACCACGTCCTTGAAGAACGACGGCTTCTTGCCCTCGATCTTGTGGCCGATGAACTGGCCGATCCAGGCCAGCACGAACAGCCCCAGGCAAACCTGCCAGACCGGCAACCAGCCGGCCCAGACCAGCCCCTCGATCAGGATGTAGCAGACAGAAACAAAGGCTAGCAGCCCGAAGGCCAGCGGGGCCGACAGCCGGAAATAAAACCCGAGCGCGGCCACGATGAGCGGATGCAGCCAGCGGAACCACGGCAAGGGGCCGGCGATCACGGCGGGCACCGGGATGGACCACAGCAGGCCCATGACGCTGAAAAAGATGACCGGCACGCAGATCCAGTGGATGAGCTCGTTGGTGCCGTCCTGATGGCTCTCGCCATACTCGGCGAACCATTGGTCGGCAGACTTCCGCGGGGTGGCCATGGGGTGGGGTGACTTCCGCCGAAATTGCCGGGCCACCTGCGGCAGCGCAAGCCTGTCCGCCACCGGCGCGGCGATCGATGGCACCCAAACCCGGGTTTGCGGTCTGAGTCCCAGCCGCCACACACTCCCCCTGACATGAAAGCCCTCCGCCTGCTCGCCCCGCTCTGCCTCCTGCCCCTGCTTGCCGTCGCTGCGGAACGCCCGCTCAAGATCGACCGCGCCCGCTCCTTCGTGGACGTGGATGTCGACGCGACGAAAAACTTCACCGCCCACCTCGACGCCTACGCGGCCACGGTGCTGGAGGAGGCCGGGAAGATCAAAAGCGCGGTGTTCACCTTCAAGTTCGCCGACCTCAAGTCGGGCAACACCGACCGCGATGCCGACATGATCAAGTGGCTCGGCGGTGGCTCGCCCGAGGGGCGCTTCGAGCTGGGCAACCTCGCCGTGACCCCCAACGGCATCGGCCAGGCCTCCGGCCGGCTGATTTTCCACGGGGCGACCGAACGCATCGAGTTTCCCGTCAGCGTCACCCGCGAGGGCGACACCTTCATTGTCACCGGCGAGACAACCATCGATTACCGGAACTGGAACCTGAAGATCATCCGCAAGGCCTTCCTTTTCACCGTGTCGCCGGAAGTGAAGATCCGCTTCAAGTTCACCGGCGCCGCGGTCGAAGCGCCGGCCCGGTAGCCCCATCGCGGCCAAAGCAGGCTTGCCTTCTTGGGTCCGACGGTTGGAGTTTTTCCATGAAATTGCCCCAGAATGTCATGGTCGCCGCCCTGATTGGAAGCCTGCTCCTGACGGGATTGTCGGCGGCGGACACAGCGGAGAAATCCGCCGCCCAGCGCACCGTCACCTATTTCGACGCGGCCGGCACGACCGGCACCGCCAAGGCCGATGGCAGAACCGCCACCTTCGTCAACAGCGACGATCCCGCCGTCAAGGACATCGCCCAATACGGCTTCAAGATGATCGAGCGCGTCGGCGGCCAGATGATCTCGGAGGTCAATCAAGAGCTGGCAGCCCGGGAAATCGCCCACGCGGTCGGCATCATGCACCTCAAGGGACTCGAGCTGCCGAAGCCGGTCGCGGGCAAGCCGACCGTCACGGCCATCAAGCGGACCAGCCTGATGCTGCGCGATCCGCGCAACGCCCCGGACGCCGCCGACAGCGCGGCCCTCGACAAGATTCACACCCAACTGATGGCGGATGAATCCCCGGACAAGATGCTCGTGCAAAAAGTCGAGCGGGCCGGCCAGCCGGTCGAGTGGCGCGTCTATCGCCCCATCGCCGCCTCGCAGTCCTGCCTCGCCTGCCATGGCGACCCCGCGACCTTCCGGCCCGGCGTGAAAGCGGCCCTTGATCTGCTCTATCCCGAGGACAAGGCCGTGGAATACGGCGCCAAGGAATGGCGCGGCGTCATTCGCGTCTCCCTGACCGCCCCCGTGGCGGCCAAGTAATACCAAGCGCTCGTAGCTTTTTGACTATTGTCATCGCGAGGTGCGCGAAGCGCGCCGTGGCGATCCAGCTGGATTGCTTCGTCGCTACGCTCCTCGCAATGACAGCTAAAAGCTAGGTGACGGTGGTATAAGCGATCCGGAATTTTTTGTGGGAGCGACCGAGGTCGCGACCGTCGCGGGCTGGCCTGCGTCCGCCACTCACGCCTCCAGCACCAGGTCGCCCTTGGGCTGGGCGAGACAGGTCAGGCAGGTGCGCGCCTCCGGCACAAAACCCGGCGGCTGGAGGTAGGCCGTCTCGCCCGCCTGAACCGCGACGGCGCAAGTCCCGCAGTTGCCGGCGCGGCAGCCGGAGGGAATCGCGATACCCGCCTGCTCGGCGAGATCCAGCAAGGTGGCGCAGGTCCCGTCCCACGGCAGCGTCCGCCCGCTCCGGCGGAAGCTCACCAGCGGCGCCTTGGCAGCCGTGATCACCTCGCCGACGGTCGGGCCGGGCCGCTTGAAGCTCAGCGGGCCAAAGGCCTCGCAGTGCAGGTGCGATTCGGGCACCCCCCAGGCTTTCAGGCCCGCCGCCAGCTCCGCCATCATCGGTCCGGGGCCGCAGTAGTAGAACCGGAAATTGCTGGACGGCAGCTCGCGGCGCAACAGCTCCACGGTGATCCGGCCCGCCTGATGATAATCCGTGCCCAGGCGGTCGCCGGGGTCGGGCCGGGAGTGGCAGAGCCGCACGTTGAAGTGCGGGTGGTCGCGCAGCAGGGCCGCCAGCTCGGCGGGGAACAGTTGCTCGCGGCGGTTTTGCATCCCGTAGAAAAACCACACGGTGCGACGGCTTCGCTGCTGCGCCAGCGTCGCGAGCATGCTGAAGAGCGGCGTGATGCCGATGCCGCCGCCGATCAGCACCACCGGGTCGGACTCCGCCGGCTCCAGGCAGAAATTTCCCGCCGGCGCGCGCACGTCGAGCAGATCGCCCTCCTGGATGACATCGTGAAACAGCGCGGAGGTGCGGCCGGGGGGCGCGGCGGCGGCACCGGGCGGCGGCAGCGCCCGCTTGATGCTGACGCGGTAGTGCCCCTGGTGCGCGCGGTCGCTCAGGCTGTAGCAGCGCACCAGCGAACCCTGCCCGGAGGTGCCGGGCAGGCGGAAGGTCAGGTGCTGGCCGGGCTTGAAGGCGGGGAGTGGCCGGGCGTCGTGCGGTTTCAGGTGGAAGGAGCAGACGGTCGGGCTCTCCACGGTCTTGCGGCTCACGACAAATTTCCGGTAGCCATTCCACGGGAGCGGATCCTCGGCGATCCGGCGGCGTTGCGCGCGCGCGGCGGCGAGCTCCTCCCGCAGGCGCGTCATTTCAATCTCGCGGCGGCCGGCCTCGGCTCGAACGCGCTGGCCGGCGGCAACCAGGCTGAGGAGCAGCCGGCCAATCGCCAACCCGATGAGCGTGAGGCCGAGATAGGTCCAGAGCATGACGGAGTTTCGGGAGCGGGTGCGGGAGCGGCCGGGGGCGGCGGGTGTTATCGGGGAGCGCCCGGCAACAGACAAACCGAATATGGTGGAGAATCGGCTTGCGCCGAAAATGCACCGCTTAATCTTGGCGGCGCGGTTACGCTTCCCCTTCGCCCCGCCCCAACCGTCTCCATGTTTATGCTGTCTCGCGCGGGCTGCGCCCACCCTCCATGCGCCTGAGAAAATTTCCAGCCGGTCAACTCCGGGGGGCGCTGGCCGGCCTGCTGGTGGCGCTGGCCCAGCCGGGCCGACTCGCCGCGGCCGCACCCCTGGCAGAAAAGGTGACCGGGCCGGCCTCCTGCGCCGAGTGCCACGTGGAGGAAATCGAGGCCTGGAAACGCACCAAGCACAACCGGACTCTGCATGAGCTGCCGCGCCGGCCGGAAACCGCCGAGATGCTGCTCCGCCTCGGCCTGACCAAGATGAAGGGCGAACGCCAGTGCCAGGACTGCCACTTCCTCGGCCAGATCATTGATGAGGAATACCAGACCGTGGCGGGCATCGCCTGTGAATCCTGCCACGGCGCGTCCCGGGACTGGATCAAGACCCACGGCGAATACGGCAAGGGAGCCAAGCAAGCGACCGAGACCGCCGCGCATCGCGCCGCCCGCCGCGTCGAGGCCGCTGCCGCCGGCATGATCCGCGCGGACAACATCTACGCGCTCGGCGCGGCCTGTTATGGCTGCCACATCGTGGCCGACGAAAAACTCGCCAACGTGGGCGGCCACACTCCCGGCAGCGCGGGCTTCAACCTCCTCACCTGGTCCCAGGGCGAGGTGCGGCACACCATCCTGCACACCGGCAACAAGGCGAACCCGGAGGCCGCTCCCGCGCACCGGCGCATCCTGTTCGTCGTCGGCGGCATTCTGGAGACGGAGTATTGTTTCCGCGCCGTGGCCCAGGCCACCGTGAAGGCCGGCTTCGGTGTCACGCAGGCCCGCCGCGCCGACGCGGCGCGCCAGCTCTTGGAAAAAATCCAGGCTCTCGCGCCCACGCCCGAGCTGGCCAGGATCATCGCCGTCGCCCGGGCGACCGGCCTGCGCCTGCACAACGCCGCCGAACTGGCGGCGGCCGCCGACAAAATCGCCGCGCTGGGACGGGAGTTCGCCGCCCAGGTGACCGGCGAGCAACTCGCGGGCATCGACGCACTGCTCCCCGGCCCGGAGGCCTACAAGGGCCAACCCTATCAGGTTCCGGGCTCGCCCTGAGCCCAGCCCCCATCCTCACCATGGCCAAATCCGTCAGCAGCGCCCCGGTGCAGACAGGCTCCATCCCGCCCCTGGCCGTGGCCAGCCGCCATGCCGCGCCGGAACGCTGGGACAAACCCTTCAGCGCCGACATGCAGGAGGTGGACGTGGACCTGCTGCTCGCGCACCCGCTGTTTGTCTCGACCGATCCGCGGCGCTTTCCCGCGTCGATCCCGCTCCGGGGAATTTTGAAGAACGACGCCCGCGTCCGCCGCTTCCAGCGGGGCGAGATCATCGTGCGCCAGGGCGACTACGGGCACTCGGCCTTTGTCATCCTGGAGGGCGCGGTGCGGGTGTTGCTCAAGGAGCCCACGGCGGAGCAGCTCGGCCATCGCCGGCAGGTCCGCCCGTCCGTCTGGGGCAGTTTCGCCCGCTGGTGGCGCCGTCCCCGGTTTGCCGAGCAGTCCGGCAGCCGCAGTTCGGCGGCGGAACTGGAAATGACCCGCGACGGCGAGGCGCGCATTTTTCTGCAGGACGTGCCGGGCGTGCTGGCCCCGGACCGGACGGCTCTGCTCGGCACCGGGGAAATGTTTGGCGAGATCGCGGCCCTGGGCCGCACTCCCCGCACCGCGACCATCGTGGCCGACCAGACGACGCAGATGCTGGAGATCCGTTGGCAGGGCCTGCGCGAGATACGCAAGTATTCCCCCGAGTGGAAACAGCAGATCGACCGGCTTTACCGCGAACGCAGCCTCCGCCGGCATCTCGCCGAGACCTCCCTGTTCTGGAACCTGCCCGACGAAGTCCTCGGCCAGATCGCCGACGCCACGCGGTTTGAGAGCTTCGGGGAATTCGACTGGCACCACGCATACCACCGGGGGCGCGAGGCCGGCGAGCGCGAGCGGCTCGGGCAGGAACCGCTGATGGCCCGGGAGGGCGACTATCCCAACGGGCTCCTGCTGGTGCGCGGCGGCTTTGCGCGGGTGAGCCGCCGCTACAACCACGGCGAACGCACCGAAAGTTATCTAGGCAAGGGCGAGGCCTTCGGGCTCGGCGAGCTCCTCGCGGGTTGGCAGGGGAATTTCCGCCCGCTACGCCACAGCCTGCGCGCCCTCGGCTACGTGGATACGCTGTTCATTCCCACCGCCGTGCTGGAGCAGCACGTCTTCCCCAAACTCACCCCGGCCCAGATCGCCACCCTGACCAAGGGGTTGGCGCCGGAACCGGCCGCCCCGCCCGCCGCCCCCGAGGGGAACAGCTTCCTGGAATTCATCGTGGCCCAGCGCTTCATGAACGGCCGCGCCGCCATGTTGATCGACCTGGACCGGTGCACGCGCTGCGACGACTGCGTGCGCGCGTGCGCGGCGACGCACGACAACAACCCGCGCTTCATCCGCCAGGGCCCCGAATCCGACGGCGTGATGGTGGCCAGCGCCTGCATGCACTGCGTGGATCCGGTCTGCATGATCGGCTGCCCGACCGGCGCCATCCACCGGGAAAGCCTCAACGGCCAGGTCGAGATCAACCCCGACACCTGCATCGGCTGCAGCGTCTGCGCGCAGAGCTGCCCCTACGGCACGATCCAGATGGTGGCCCTGCATGACGACGCGGGCCTGCCGGTCGTCACCGAGGAGACCGGCGCCCCGATCCGCCGCGCCACCAAGTGCGATCTCTGCATCGACCAGCCCGCCGGGCCGGCCTGCGTGAGCGCCTGCCCGCACGACGCGCTGATCCGGGCCGACCTGCGCTCCGCCGACGCCCTGCACCGCTGGCTGGACCAATGAAAACCCTGACCCGCCGCCGCTGGATGCTCTCGCTGACGACAGGCTTGCTCGCCTGCGCGATCACGCTGGCCTGGTGGCTCGCGGGGAACGCCCTGCGGCCGGTGGGGCTTTACACCGGGTGGCTGCTGCTCGGCCTGTTGCTGGGCCTGGCCCTTTTCAATGCGCGCAAAAAACTGCCCTTTCTCCCCCTGCTGAGCGCGAGCACCTGGTTGCAGCTCCACATCTACGTCGGCTGGCTGGCCTGCGCGGTCTTCGCGCTGCACGCCGGGCTGCGCCCGCCGGGCGGGCGGCTGGAATTCGTCCTCTGGCTCGTTTTTCTGCTGGTGGCGGGCAGTGGCATCTTCGGCCTCTGGCTCAGTCGCTGGCTCCCGCCGCGGCTGGCGCGCTCGGGCGAGAGCCTGGTTTACGAACGGATACCCCGGCTGGGCCGCGAACTGGAGGTGGAGGCCCTGGCCTTGGTGCGACAGGCGGAGGCGGAGACGCAATCCACGACGCTCGCCGATTTTTATTTGCGCGTGCTGGGCACCTATTTCACCCGCCGCCCGGCGCTGCTCGCCCCATTGGCGGGGGACGATGCCCGGCACCATCGGGTGATCACCGAACTCGCCGCCCTGCGCCGTTTCCTGAACCAGCGCGAGAGCGCCCTGGCGGACCAGCTCGGGGAACTGCTCGAGGCCAAGCGCAACCTCGACGCCCAGTGGGCCGGGCAGCGCCTGCTCAAGCTCTGGCTCTTTGGGCATATCCCGCTGACCTACGGCCTGCTCGTCCTTGTGGGCGCGCACCTCTGGCTCGTCCTGCACTACGCCCACCGGCTGTAACTTTCCCATGCGCCGCCTGCTGCAGAGCATCATCCATAACCGCAAGCTCTACGACCGTCCGCAGGACGAGTGGACCTGCGGGCGCGCGGCGGAGGGCTGCCCGTGCATCTACGGCCCCGGCCCGAAAGGCGAATGCCGCGCCACCGGCCAGTGCCTGCCGGCAAAAAAGGGCGACCGCTGGGTTTGCACCCGGCTGATTTCTCTCGGGGCCGCCTGCGAACCCGGCCCGCGTCCCGACGGCACCTGCGGCTGCCCGGTGCCGCCCTGCCAGCCGCAGCGCAGCCTGCGCGCCAAGCGCGGCCGGTTGGCCTGGCTGACAGTGTGCCTGTCGCTGGGCCTGGTGCTGCTGGCGGTGTGGGGCCAGTCGCGGTCCGCGTGGTCCAGCCCCGGGCCGCTGACCAGCCAGCACACCGTGTCGGCGCACCGCTGCGCGGATTGCCATGTGGAAACACCCCTGTTTTCGCTCGCCGCCCCGCTCAGCTCCGCGCGGATCAAGCAGCACAACCAGCTTTGCCTCAAATGCCACGACCTTGGGCCGCACAGCGATTCGCCGCACGGCGTGAGTGCCGGAGAACTCCTGGATATCGCCCGCACACTGGCGCCCGCCGCGAACGCCCGGCCTCCCGCCCTCGCGGCCGCCCACGCGGTGGGCCCGCCGCCGGACCTGGCCTGCGCCACCTGCCATCTCGAGCACCGCGGCGCGGACCGCAATCTCGCGCACCTGACCGACCAGCAGTGTCAGGTCTGCCATCAGGCGCCGTTCGCGGGCTTCGCGGCGGGGCATCCGGAGTTTGCGGGTTATCCCTATGCGCGGCGCACGCGCCTGCAGTTCGATCACGTGGCGCATTTCCAAAAACACTTCACGGATGTGCGCGCGCCGGCGGCCGGGCCGACCTCGTGCGCCCAATGTCACGAACCGGCGGCGGATGGCAGGCAGATGCTCGTCCGTGGTTTTGAGCAGACCTGCGCCGCGTGCCACGCCAGCCAGATCGAAGGCACGGGCCGCGCCGGAGCCAAGGGCCTGGCGTTCCTCCGCCTGCCGGGCATCGACGTCGCCGCGCTGGCGGCGTCCGGGGTCGTGACGGGCGAGTGGCCGGCCTTCGCCGAGGGCGGCCTCACTCCCTTCATGCGCTGGCTGTTGGAGGGTGATGACGCGGCGCGGACCGCGCTAGCGACCCTGGGCAATCTGAATCTGGCCGACCTGTCCCGCGCCACCCCCGAACAGAAAGCCGCCGCCGCGCAGTTGCTCTGGAGCATCAAGGGCCTGTTCGCCGACCTGGTCACGCGGGGCCAGCCGGTCATCCTGCACCGGCTCGGTCCCGCGGCCGGCGGAGCCGCCACCCTCGCGGGTCGCACCGGGCAATTTTCCGCCGATGTCGCGCTCGCCGCCCAGCAGGCCTGGCTGCCCAATCTGCTGGCGGAAGTCGCCGCCCATCGGCGCGGCGAAGTCCTCCCGCCGCCGCCGGCGGTCGCGCGTGTCGTGCCCGCCGTTGCCGCGACAGTGGCTCCCGGAATTCCCGCCACGGCGGACGACGATGATCTGCTGTCCGATCCGGTGCCGCTGAAGCCAACCCCGGCGTCCGTGCCCGCCATCGCAACTCCACTACCGCCGGCCGCGCAGCCGCTTGATCCGGCGGAGGATCGGGTCGCGACCGGCGGTTGGTATCGGCTGGATGAAAACTACACCCTCTACTACCGGCCGGGCGGCCACGCGGATGTGTTTCTGACCGCATGGCTCGACGGGACGGTGAACAATCCCGCGCCAACCGCGCAAAAAATATTTGCCGAGCTCTCGGCGCCGAGCGCGCCCGGGGCCTGCCTGAAATGCCACACGGTGGACCAAACGGCCGCCACCACCGCGATCATCAACTGGCGCGCGGCCCGGCCCGCGCCCGGCGTGCGCCCGTTCACCACCTTCAAGCACACGGCGCATTTCAGCCTGATGGGCGCCCAGGGCTGCGCCACCTGCCACACGCTCGCGACCGGCGCCGACTACGCCCGCTCCTTCGGCTCCAACCGCGACCCGGCGCTGTTCAAGAGCAACTTCGCCCCGCTCAAGAAGGACATCTGCGCCAGCTGTCATCAACCGGCCAAGGCCGGCGAGAGTTGCCAGCTGTGCCACAACTATCACACGGGCGAGATGGTCCGGCTGCGCCTGCCGGCGGCGGAATTTTCCAAGCCGCCCCTCCGCCAGTGAGGCCTACGGGCTATTTTGCGTGGCGCTTCTGCAGCACGGCGAGGGCGTCGGCGAGCGACATCTTCTTCACGCGGAGCAGGACGATCAGGTGGTAGAGGAGATCGGCGGCCTCGCCTGCAAACTCGGGCTTGTTGTTCTTCAGCGCGGCAAGCGCGGTCTCGACGCCTTCCTCGCCGACCTTCTGCGCGACGCGGGCGACGCCTTCCTTGGCGAGGCGCACGGTGTAGCTCATTTTGTCGCCGCTCTTGATGCGCTCGACGATGGTCTGCTCGAGCTGCGCGAGGAAACCGACGCCACTGGCGCCCGCCGCGCCGAAGCAGCTGACCGTGCCGCGATGGCAGGTCGGGCCGTCGGGCCGGGCTGTGACGAGCAGGGTGTCGCGGTCGCAGTCGGCCTTCACGGCGACAAGGTGCAGGAAATTCTTCGACGACTCACCCTTGGTCCAGAGCCGCTGCTTGCTGCGGCTGAAGAAGGTGACCTTTTTCGTGCGCAGGGTTTTCTTCAGCGCGGCGGCGTCCATGTAGCCGAGCATGAGCACCTGCAGGGTGGCGGCGTCCTGCACGATGGCGGGCACGAGGCCGGAGTTTTTCTTCCAGTCGATTTTCGGGAGTTTCATTTGGAAAGGGATTTAAACGCGGAGAGCGCGGAGGACGTGGAGAATGACAAAACCAAACTCCGCGCGCTCCGCGACCTCCGCGTTAAATGGTTTGATGATCACACTCATGGGCGGATGGAGAGGCCGTCGGCGATGAGCTGTTGTTTCAAAACGGGGATCTTGATGGTGCCCTTGTGGAAGACGGACGCGGCAAGCGCGCCGTCCACGCCGGCGAGGCGGAAGGCATCGTTGAAATGAGCGATGGTGCCCGCGCCGCCCGAGGCGACGAGCGGGATGTGCAGCACGGCGCGCACGAGCTTCAGCTGGGCCAGGTCATAGCCCTGGCGCATGCCGTCCTGGTTCATGCAGTTGAGGACGACCTCACCGGCGCCGAGTTTCTGGGCCTCGCGGGCCCAGTCGATCGTCCGCCAGCGGGTGGACTGGGTCTTGTTCGGGTCGCCGGTGTATTGCTTGACGAAGTAATCGCTCGCCTCCTGCCGGCTGTCGATGCCGACGACCACACACTGTGAGCCGAACTCGGCGGCCAGCTCGGTGATGAGCGGGGGATTCTCGAGCGCCGGGGAGTTGATGGAGATCTTGTCGGCGCCGGCGTGCAGGATCGCGCGGGCGCCGTCGAGCGAGCGGATGCCGCCGGCCACGCAGAAGGGGATGTCGAGCACGCGGGCAACGCTGGTCACCCAGTCGGTCGACACGGTGCGACCGTCGCTGCTGGCGGTGATGTCGTAGAACACCAGTTCGTCGGCGCCCTCGTCGCGGTAGCGTTGGGCCAGCTCGATGATGTCACCGACGACCTCGTGGTCGCGGAACTGCGTGCCCTTGACGACCTGGCCGTCGCGGACGTCGAGGCAGGGGATGATGCGGCGCGCTAGCATTTGGTGATTTTCTTTGTAGGAGCTTGCTTGGAGGCGATGGGATGTTGGGTGGACGGCGAACGTGCTGAATCGCTTGTAAACAAGCTCCTACAGGGCAAGCGCCTCCTTGAGCGTGAACTTTTTCTCGTAGAGCGCGCGGCCCACGATGGCGCCGGCGCTGCCGGTTGGTTTCAGACCGCGGAGGTCGTCAAGCGACGACACACCGCCGGAGGCCTGGATTTGCAACGTGGGGAATTTCTTCACGAGTTGCGCGTAGAGCGCCGAGTTCGGCCCGGTCAGCTTGCCGTCGCGGCTGATGTCGGTGCACAGGATGTGGACCAGGCCGGCGGCGAGGAAACCGTTGAGGAAATCATCAAGCGCCACGCCAGTGCTCTCCTGCCAGCCGGCGGCGGCGACGCGTGGGATGCCGTCGGCATCCAGCCGGACGTCGGGCGAGAGGATGATGTTTTCGGGGCCAAACTTTTTCAGCCAGCCACGCACGAGTTCGGGCTGCCTGGCGGCGACGCTGCCGACGATGACGCGCCGGGCACCGGCCGCGAGGAGGGCGGCGATCTGGGATTCATCACGGATGCCGCCGCCGGTCTGCATGCGCAGGCCGCTGCCGCGGGCGAGTTTCTCGACCAGTGCGGTCTGGCGCTTGGCCGGATCCTTGGCGCCGTCGAGATCCACGACGTGCAGCCAGGTCGCGCCGGAGGCGGCGAAGTCCTTCGCCACGGCGAGCGGGTCGTCGCCGTAGGATTTCTCCTGGTCGAACTTGCCCTCGGTCAGGCGCACGACGCGGCCGCCGCGAAGGTCGATGGCGGGGTAAATGATCATGGGGAGAAGGTTGGCGTAGGGGCGCGCCTTGTGCGCGCCCGCGGGCGTGGACGAGCCACGCCCCCACAAGGAATATTTGTGCTCATACGCGGCCCTCCACGAAATTTTGCAGCAGGCGGGCGCCGGCGACGCCGGAGCGCTCGGGGTGAAACTGGCAGCCGGAGAAGTTGCCGCGCTGCACGATGGCCGCGAACGGCGTGCCGTGCTGGCAGCTCGCCTGCGTGAAGGCGTTCACCGGGGCGGCGTAGCTGTGCACGAAATAGAAACGAGACTCCGGCCCGATGCCGTCGAGCAGGCCGACCTCGCGGCCGGTGGTGAGGGTATTCCAACCCATGTGCGGCACGGTGATGCCGGGTGAGTCGGGCAACAGGGTCACCTTGCCGGGAATGAGGCCGAGG
>DAORVZ010000007.1:0-13760 GCA_035434005.1 Lacunisphaera sp. | reverse complement strand
GAGGTAGCGGGGCAGGTTCTCCGGCAACTCGCCTGTGACCAGCCCGGTGAAGGTGTAGCGCTCGGCCTGAGTCTCGCCGACGGCGAGCCCTCCGATGGCGAGGCCGTCAAACGGCAGCGCGCGCAGGAACGCCGCGCTTTGCCGGCGGAGGTCGGCGTGGCAGGCCCCCTGCACGATGCCAAACAGCGCGGCCGGGGAATCGCCCCGCGCCTGGAGCGAGCGCACCGCCCAGCGGTGCGTCAGCGCCATCGCCGCCTCCGCCTGGTCGCGCGGCGCGGTGGACGGGATGCATTGATCCAGCACCATCATGATGTCGCTGCCGATGGCCTGTTGCGCGGCGATGCTGGTCTCGGGGGACAACAGGTAATAATCCCCGTTCACATAGCTCTGGAAGCGGGCGCCCTCCTCGTTGAGCGCGCGCTCCGTGGGCAGCGAGAAAATCTGGAACCCGCCGGAGTCGGTGAGCACCGGGCCGTCCCAGTGCATGAAGCGGTGGATGCCGCCGAATTTCCGGAAAACCTCCAACCCCGGGCGCAGCAGCAGGTGATAGGTGTTGGCCAGCAACACGGTCGAACCGGTCGCCTTCAGTGTGTCCACGGTCTGCGCCTTGACGGTCGCCTGCGTGCCCACCGG
Source organism: Lacunisphaera sp. (assembly GCA_035434005.1). Classification (GTDB taxonomy): domain Bacteria; phylum Verrucomicrobiota; class Verrucomicrobiia; order Opitutales; family Opitutaceae; genus Lacunisphaera. Next base: position 13,127 of record DAORVZ010000007.1, on the reverse strand, counting down.
CATGAAAACGGGCGTCTGCACCTCGCCGTGGAGAGTCTGGAACCGGGCCGCGCGGGCGCGGGAGCCCGGGGCGGTTTTTTCGAGTTGGAAATTCAGGCGAGACATGGGCGGCGGGTCATCTCTTCACCAGCGTGATCACGCACTCGAGGTGGCGGGTCTGCGGGAACAGGTCGAAGGGCTGCACGGCGGTGAGCCGGTAGCCGGCGGCGAGGAAGCCCTTAAGATCGCGCATCTGCGTCGCCGGGTCGCAGGACACATAGACGACCGCGCGCGGGCCGAAGGCGAAGAGCTGGTTCAGGAACGGCTCGTCGCAGCCCTTGCGCGGCGGGTCGATGACGACCGCCGTGTCGGTCGGCGCGAAATCGAGCCCCGCAAATATCTGGGCGGCGTCGCCGGCACGGAAGGTGGCGTTGGCGATGCCGTTGGCTGCGGCGTTTTCGGTGGCGAATTTCACCGAGGTCGCGCTCAGCTCGATGCCCGCCACCCGCTCGAAGGCCGGCGCACAGCTCAGCGCGAACAGCCCGCTGCCGCAGTAGGCGTCCACGAGGAACTTCGCGCCGCTGCCGGCGGCCTGCTCGCGGACATAGCCGGTGAATGCCGGCAGGATGAACGGGTTGTTCTGGAAAAAGTCGCGGGCGAGGAAGTGGAGGCGGAGCTCGCCGACCTTCTCGTGGATCACGGCATCGTAGTCCGTCACCACGCCTTCCTGAGCATGGCGGAGCAGGAGCGTCGCGTCGCGCTTGTATTCGCCGGCGACGAGCCGCTGGCGGGTGCGCTCGCGGACGTCAGGCAGCTTGGCGTTGATTTCTTCCGTCGCGATTTCGCAGCGCGGCACGTCGATCAGGTCGAAACGCGTGCCCTGCTTGAGAAAACCGATGGGGTTTGTTGTAGCCGGGGTCGCTGACCCCGGGGAACCGGCCTCACCGCGGCCGGCTACAGGCCAGGCCCGGAAATGCGGCGTGATCTTCGACCGGTAGCCGAACTCGCGCGGCGAGCCGATGACGGGAGCCACGGCAAACTCGACGCCGGCCATGAACTTCAAGAGCTCCTCGACCTGCTGGCGCTTCCACTTCAACTGCTCGGCGTAGGTCAGATGCTGGTATTGGCAGCCGCCGCATTGGCCGAACAGCGGGCACTTGGGATCGATGCGGTGCGGCGAGGGCGTGAGGACCGTGACGAGGTCGGCCTCGGAGTAGTTCTTGTGGTTACGGTAGACGCGGACGCGCACCTTCTCGCCCGGAAGCGTGAACGGAACCATGACGACCCACTGGCCGTCGCCCACCGGAACGCGGCCGAGCCCGACGCCGAGGTTGGTCAGCGTCGCGACCTCCAGCTCGAGCTCGTGATGGTAGGGAAAGGGCTGATCGTTGAATTTCTTCTTGGGCACGGAGGAGACAGAATTTACAGAATGAACAAAATGTAAGCAGCAAAATCCAAGGTTTCCTTCTGTTAATTCTGTTCATTCTGTCTAAAAACGACCCGTGTCCCCGGAAAAGATCACCAGCCTGCAGAATCCCCGCGTCAAACAGCTCGTGAAGCTGCGCGAGCGCCGCGAGCGCGACGATGCGGGCCTGTTCTTGGTCGAGGGCTACCGCGAGATCCGCCGGGCGCTGGAGAAGGGCGTGCAGCCCAAGGAGCTGTATTTCAGCCCCGACTGGTTCCTAGGCGAAAACGAGCCCGCGCTGATCGAGCAGGCCAGACAGACCGGAGCCCAGCTGTTCGAGTTGTCGAAGGACGCGTTCGCCAAGGTGGCCTACCGCGAGCGTCCCGACGGACTCCTCGCCGTGGTGCCGCAATGGAAGCGCACGCTCGCCGACTTAAATGTAGCCGGCTCGGGTGTAGCCGGGGGCGCTGACTCCGGACTGAAAAATTCCGAGGCACCGGGGTCAGCGACCCCGGCTACAAAATTCCCCTTCTTGCTGGTGGTCGAGTCGATCGAGAAGCCCGGCAACCTCGGCACCATCCTGCGCAGCGCCGACGCCGCCGGTTGTGATGCCGTGATCGTTTGCGATGCCGTGACCGATATTTTCAACCCCAACGTCGTGCGCGCCTCGACGGGCGTCCTGTTCTCCGTGCCGATTGTCGTGGCGGAAAGCACTGCGGTGCATGCCTGGTTGAAGGAAAAGGGCATCCGCACGGCGGCGACCACGCCGCACACGACCAATATCTACACAGCCACCGATCTGCGCGGCCCGCTGGCCATCGTGATGGGCAGTGAGCAATACGGCCTGAGCGAATTCTGGATGAAGGGGGCGGATGTCCTCGTCCGCATCCCGATGGCCGGCCAAGCCGACTCGCTCAACGTCGCGATGGCGACGATCATCACGCTCTTCGAAGCCGTGCGGCAGCGGAATGGATGATGGTGGCGGCAAGTGGGCCCCGCTTGACACTTTCGGCAATCAGACCAGTGTTCAGACCAGTCTGGAAAACACCATGTCCGCCACTAAAACAGTCGGGGCCTACGAAGCCAAAACCACGCTCCCGGCGTTGCTCGATTTTGTCGCCCGCGGGCGCGAGGTCGTCATCACCAAACATGAGCGCCCCATCGCCCGCCTTATCCCCGTCACGACGACCACGCCCTCGGATCGGGACGTCTTTATCCGGATTCGGAGGTTGCGGGGCCGCATCTCCCTGCCCAAGGGCGAGACGGCGCGCGATCTGATCGAGGCCGGCCGCCGGCTTTGACGATGAACGCGCTGGTGATTGACGGTTCGATCACTCTGGGCTTTTTGCTCAAGGACGAACAGGAGGCGATCGCGTTGAAGGCGCTCCATGCCTTGGAAAAGGGGACAAAGATTTTCGTTCCCGCCCACTGGGGGGTCGAGGTGGCCAATGGCCTGATCATGGTCGAGCGCCGCAAACGCGCTTCGCAAGCTGACATTACCGAAGCCCTGGGACTCGTCGCCGCGTTGCCGGTCGCCAGCGACGAGGAGACGACCCGACGGGCCTGCAGCGACACCGCCGCGCTCGCCCGGCAATACGGCCTTACCATTTACGACGCCGCCTATCTCGAACTCGCGATGCGTTGCGGCGCGACGCTGGCCACAACCGACAAAGCACTGGTCGCGGCGGCGAAAACCGCCGGAGTTCCGATTCTCGCCTGACGCAGCCCGCGCCCGTCGTCGGGCTGATCGCGCGCACCATCCCCGCCAAACCCAACCACCGCCTCCAGCCATACCGCCCAAGGCCGCACGGCGCTCACGCGCAGTCGCCTTTATCCCGATCTTACGCCACGAGGGGCGCCGGAGCCTGGTGGTTGGTTTTGTTTGCTACGGAGAGCCACTCTTGGACAAAGGCCGTAGTTTCAGGCGAGACATTGGCGTTTTTATATCCTCGAAGTTGGGAAATCTCCAGTTCCCTGCCCCGCCAACTTCCCCGGGGCAGTATCAGCAGCGTGGCTCGCTCAGGTGATAGCACGCGGTAAACGCAAGCATGCGTCTGTATGAGATGACGCTGCAACGCCAGCGTTCCGACACAGTTTCGTTGCACACGGCCTTCCTCGATAAGGCCGGGGGCATCTGTGAGCGGCTCAATGACACCCGCTTGACCGGGAAACGGAGGCGCAGGCACCGGCAGGTCGGATCGGGCGGGCATGTGTTCCAGAGAGCGATTCCATTGCGAAATATCCGACAGCATTTCGAGCGGCTGTCGCTTGCCAAAGCCGAGACCGACCATCTCGCAAAAGGTCTCCCAGGAAGCGGTCACTTCCTCCAATTCATCCGCGCTCGCGCGGGAAATAGCCGACAGCAACCGCGCACTCAGCACCGGGCTGATTCCCGGCGAATCAAACACGCGCAGCAATACCCTGTTGATCCGCAAGTGCGGCAACAAGCGCGCGAACGGCCGCTTCATCCAAGCCCGCTGGAGAATAGCGATGTGACCAAGCGTGCAAATGCCGGGGGCCATGCTCGCCAGAGAGCGGACGATCCCTGTGTCTACGGCGGCAAAAGCCACCGCGCGATAGATATCGACCTGTTTGCACTGCAACAACCCAGGAAGAGAATACGTGGCGCGCGGCGTGTTCGCTGTGGCCAGAAGCACCGCCAGCGCAGGATTGATTACGACGAGTTGAGCGGCTTCCGGACAGCGCGCGAGGAGCCGCAGCAGTGGCAACCGGGACGCGGGATGAAAGTTCTCCACCTGTTGCCAGACAGCCGCTGGGGTCTTCCAAAAGTAACGCAGCGCGGACAAATCCCCGCGCAAGCTGTGTTTCAAGCCAGGAACGAACAATGCCGGGCAGAGCACCTGGCCGTCTGGTTGCTCAATGGTTCGGCGGTGCCGCACCACCTCCACTTCACCCCGCATCTCGGCCAACACGCGGACAAACCCTGTTTCACAATCCCGGCTCAACGGACACCAGACCAGCGACGAGGCGAGCCGGGCCATGACCATATAATCTGGTGGCCCGCCGATGCGGATGGTCACCGCTTCACAGGGGTAAGGAACCGCAAAAGTAACCAGCAAGGCCGAGCCCACCCGCTCGGCATGGCGTGGGTAATGATAAAAATCGTCGGGCAGGATGAGACTTTGCGACATGGATTGGGTGTGGTGGGCAACGTCGCCATATCTTCATCCGCGTCAGAACCGTAACACTTTTCCGGTTCCTCGCCGGGAAAGCGCAATAGCCCACGAGAACGGATGAAATTCAAAACCTGTTTTTGTGCGGTGCGGTGAAGCCGTTCTGATAGAGAAGATACAGCGTGATACAGAGGGCGACACGCTCACAGTGAACCTTGTTCATGATCGTAGTGATATTGAAGGTTATCGGGGGTTTTGGGTTGGCGGACAAAATGGTAGGCTGGGTAAAAATGATTCTATGATTCACTCATGACGGTGGGTGAGGTGCCAGCCACAGCAATGGGAACAGAAATACACCCCGAGAAAGTCGGGGCGGTGACGACGGAGGCGCTGAACGCCATATAGGAGTCGGTTCCGAGTGGTGCGCGCGCTTCGCTTGGTCGGATATCTAACCTTCCGGCATGCGCGCGTCGCCAGACTTGAAAAGAGCAGAGTCATTTCAGGGGAGCTTGAGGATTAAATCGGCGGGATAGGCGAAGGCGGGGTTTCCTTGGTCAGCGTCCAAACACCCGGCTCCGTTTCTTCCATCAGGACATAATCACCCGTCTTGATGACTTGCTGGCGGTAGAACCCCCCAATCAGGCCGCGTTCGCGCAACTTGTTTCCTGGTTGAACAAGTTCGGTTTCGAAATCCTGACCATCGGGAAGTTTGATTTTGAATGTTTCGCCCAAGCGGATGTGTCCGCGCTTTCTCGCAGAGGTCAGGGTAAGCAGATTCTGATTGATCTCGCCTTGGGTTATTTGGGTGCGAATACGGCGCAGGCGTTTCGTAACTGGGCCATCCAAGTCGGCCATGAGACCCTTCATACTTTTTATATCTTCCGGGCTCGCTTCCGTTTGATCCGCAAACCCCAAGGTTTCCGTAAGGATTTCATGCATCCGTTTTCGGATGGATTCCAGCCTGACCATGCAATCTTCGATGTCCCTAGCATCACCGCCAACTTGCACCAACCAGTTCGTTTCACCTGATTCTGCGGCCTCTTTTGCTTGGGTTAAGAGAATCTCGATCATTTCGTGCCCAATGGAGTTGATTTTGGCGAAGACTTGGGCGAGTTCTTTTGGTTCGAGAGTATTGTTGCTCATGAGAGGCAGTAAAACCACATCTCAATAACTGTCAAGGGTTATCTTTAATACATACCTAACTTTATTGAAGTGCGCTTTCTTTTTCGTGGTTTCGCAGACGTTGGTATCAAGGCCTACAAGCGCGTAGCCGAGGTCGATCTTGGTGGCGGTAATGTTGGCTTGCCCAGAGGGAAGCAGTAATTACTTTGTGCTCATGTTTATTAGGATCGTCCCTATCGGAAACTCGCGTGGCATCCGCATTCCCAAGGCGATGCTGGAGACCTGCGGTTTTGGCGAAGAGGTTGAACTGCAGGCCAAGAACGGCGCGCTGATTTTGCGCCCGGTCAATACTCCGCGGGCCGGGTGGTCGGAGGCTTTTGCCGGCATGGCGGCGGCCTTAGATGATTTTCTGGTGCAGGAGGACTCACCTACGGTCACCAAGTTCGATGCGGAGGAATGGGAATGGTGATCCGGCGCTTTGACGTGTGGTTGGTGAATCTCGATCCGACCGTCGGCAGCGAGATCAAGAAGACGCGTCCGGCCCTGGTGGTGTCGCCGGATGAAATGAACACGCACATCGCCACGGTGATCATCGCGCCGATGACGACGAAGGGGCGCGACTATCCCACCCGCGTGCCGTGCACCATCCAGGGGAAATCCGGCCAGGTGGTGCTCGACCAGCTTCGCACGGTGGACCGGTTGCGGTTGGTGAAGAAACTGGGCGTCGTAGAACCGATCACGGCGGAGGCTGTGTTGGCTGGTTTGGCCGAGATGTTCGCGAAGTAGCAAACACCGGCCCGCAGAGACGCGGGCCCTCCATGTAGGTAGCGAGCTTGCTCGCTACGTGGCGCGCGAGCGCGCCACCTACGGGGATACCCGTTTCAAGTGCTCGATCAGCTCCGCGGTGCCGTCGGCGATCGTGACGAGCGGGTGGTAGCCGAGATCGCGGCGGGCGGCGGAGATGTCGAACCAGTGGTCCGTGGCCATTTCCTTGGCGACGAAGCGCGTCATCGGGGGCTCGCCCTTCAACGGGAGCACGCGCCACAGGCCTTCCATCAGACCGCCGGCGGCATAAGCCACCGGCAACGGGACGTGCTTGGTGATCGCGGGGAGGCCCACGCCGCGCAGCAGCTCGTTGATCCAGTCCCAGAGGATGACGGGTTCGCCGTTGGTGATGAAGTAGGCGCGGCCGCCCACACCAGGCTGATCGGAACCTTTGTAACCTATTAGGTTACAAGTGGCGAGGGCGCCCTCGGCGAGGAGGTGGGCGTCGACGACGTTGCTGATGTGGGTCACATCGACTTTGTTTCGGCCGGAGCCGATGATCTTGAGGCGGCCGGCCTTGGCCAGGGCCAGCACGCGCGGCACGACGTTCTTGTCTCCCGGCCCCCACACGAGGTGCGGCCGCAGCGCGACGGTCGCCAAGGTCGGCCCGTGCGCGGCCAGGACCTCGCGCTCGGCGGCGGCCTTGCTGATCGGATAGGCGCTGGGGGCCTCGGTGCAGAGGGGGGCCGACTCGTTCACGCCGGCGAGGTCGCCGCCGTTGTAGACTACACTCGGCGAACTGGTGTAGACGAGGCGCGGCACACCGGCTTGGCGGCAGGCGTTGATCACGTTCTTCGTGCCACCGACGTTGACGGCAAAAAATTCCTTGTCCGGGCCCCACACGCCGACGCGGCCGGCGACATGGAACACGGTTTCGGCACCCTGGCAGCCACGGCGCAAGGCCTCGCGGTGGTCGAGATCGCCGGGGATGACCTCGGCGCCCAGCGCCTCCAAATGCGGCAGCGGCCGGCGGGCGAGGACGCGCACGCGCCGGCCCTCGGTGAGCAGGCGCTCGGCGATCTTGCCCCCGATGAAGCCGCTGGCACCGGTGATGAATGTCGTGAGGTTATGCCGGACGATGAGCATGGCTATTGCTCCAGAAAGCCGGGCCAAGGCATTTCACAGAAGGAAACGGAGATAACTGAGGGGTGTGTTTGGCTCCGTTCCCTCTGTTTCCTCCGGTGAAGTCCGGATTGTGTCTTCATTGTTTCAGGGCGTCGCGGGGGACCACGCGCTTGTCGAGCTCGTAGCCGTGTTTGCCGTCCGCCCAGCGGGCGAGGGCCAGGCGATGGATCTTGGCGTTGTGGCGGACATCCACGGGCAGGCGTGGGTGCAGATACGCGAGCCGGATGAGGTCGGTGTGGGGATGGGCCGCGCCGAGTTCGCGCAGCTCCCGCACGAGCTTGCGGCGCAACGAGGGCGTGGAGACCGCGTCGCGCGAGACGGGCTCGACCACGATCGCCGGGCGCCGACCATCGTGGCCGGTGGCGATGAGCGCAGTGCGGGCGACATCGGGGTGCGTGTTGAAGACGGGCTCAACCTGCTCGGTGTAGAGCGGGCCATGGTGGGTATCAACCCGCTCGGCCTTGCGGCCGCAGAACCAGAGGCGACCGAGGGCGTCCAGGTAGCCGAGGTCGCCGAGACGATGCCAAGTGGTGGACGCCCCATTTTCGATTTTCGATTTTTGATTCTCGATTTTGGCCAAGGCAGTGGCTTCGGGGAGTTGGTCGTATTCGCGAGTCACGACCGGGCCGGAGACGATGATTTCGCCGATTTCACCGGTGGAGAGTTCGCTGGCGTCGGCCAAGGAGGCAACTGGGGCGTCGGTGATGGCGATGATCTTGATTTCGACCTCGCGCACCGGCCGGCCGACGCAGGTGCCCTTCCCCGTCGCGGTCGCGGCGGCGGTTTCGTTGAGCACCTCGATGGCGCTGATGCTGGCGACGGGCAGAGACTCGGTCGCGCCGTAGGGGCTGTGGGCAGTGCCGTTGGGCAGGATCTTTTGCAGGTCCGCGAACAGGCTGGGCGGCACGGGCGCCCCGGCCATGAGCACGCGTTTCACCGACGGCAGGGTGAGGTTGTTCCGCAGGCAGTGGTCGCTGATGATCCGCCAGAGGGTGGGCGAGCCGAAGGTGTTGGTCACTTTTTCCTGCTGGATGGCGCGGACGATCTTCGCCGGGTCCACCGTGGCCGGCCGGCTCGGGTCGATCTCCGGGACGACGGTGGTCATGCCGAGCGCGGGATTGAAGAGCGCGAAGATCGGCAGCATCGGCAGGTCCACCTCGCCGGGGGTGATGCCGTAGGTGTCGCGCACCAGCCGCACTTGGGCCTCGAACATGCCGTGTTCGTAGCACACGCCCTTCGGTGCGCCGGTGGAGCCGCTGGTGAACAGCACCGCCGCCACCGACTTGGCGGCGCTGGCCACTATTTTTGATTTTTGATTCTCGATTCTCGATTGTCCGAAACCGAGCCGCGCTGTGGATGAGCCGGAAACCCAGACGCGAATCTCGACCGACTTGAAGGCGGCGCGGAATACGTGGCTCATCACCTGGGCAAGCGGGATGCCGAGCAGCACGCGCGGTTGCGATCGGGTGACGCAGGCGAGGAAGCTCTGACGGCCCATGCCGGGGTCGATGATCACCGGCACGGCACCGAGCTTGAAGAGGGCGAAGGCTGCGGCGATGAGCGGCAGGCCCTGGCGGACCATCACCAGCACGCGGTCGCCGCGGCGCACACCCTGCGTGGTAAGCCTGCACGCCCACGCATCAACCTCGGAATCGAGCTCACGGAAGGTCAGCGTGAGATACTTGATGTCACCGGCGAAAGTCCGGCCGCGCGGGATCTTGACCGCCGGCTGATCCGGCTGGCGCGCGGCCATCAGCGGCAGGTGGCGGGCGATGTTGGCGGAGTCGGGCACGAGGGGGCACGGCGGTCACAGACCGCCGCTACGGGTTTAGCTCCGCCAAGCCGGCTCGGCCTTGATCAGTTTGGCCTGCCAGGGCAGCAGGACCTCTTCGATGGACGAGGGGTCGCGGGCGAGCTGCACCAACTGAGTGCGGGTGGCGATGAGCGTGGGATCAAGGTGGAGGCCGGCGGCGAGGCGGTCGCGGTCGGCCTTGATGCGGTCCTGGCGGGCGAGCTCGTCGGGCGTCATCGGGTTGTAGTCGCGGCGGCGCTCGCGGCGCGGCAGGGTGTTGGGGTCGGTGGTGAAGCCGCGGCGGATGGCCTCGGCTAGCGAGGGAAACAGGCGATCGTGGCGGCGGCCGAGGTTGACGCGCATGACCTCCTCGGGCGGGGCGCCCTCATCGGCGGCGCGGGCGAGGCGGCCGAGCAGCTCGTTGCCGACGACCTTGAAGGGAGGGGTGTTGATCTTCTCGGCCCAGCCCTCGCGCCAGTGCCAGAGGGCGTGGAGCACGGCGAGGCCGCGGCCGTGGAGTTTCTCTGAGCCGTTGACGCGCCAGGAATTCTCGTCGGACGCGGCGAAACCGTCCTTCGCGACTGACATCTGCCAGCGGCAGCGCTGTTCGAGCCAGGGGAGGCGATCGAGCCGCACGAGGTCGGAGCGGAGCTTGTCGCGGAGGGCGAAGAGGTGGAACACATCCATCGCGGCGTAGTCGAGCATGTCCCGGTCGAGCGGGCGCTGTGACCAGTTGGCCTTCTGGTGGTCCTTGTCGAGCTTGACGCCGAAGTTCGTCTCGAGGAGCGCGGCGAGGCCGAAGCGCGGGATGCTCAGCAACTGGGCGGCGAACATGGTGTCGAACAGGCTGTGCGGTTGGAAGCGGCAGAGCTCCCAGAGCAGGCGCAGGTCGTAGTCGCTGCCGTGCATGATGAGTGGCTTGGCGGCGAGGCGCGGCCAGAGTGCGGCGAGGTCGAGGTCGGCCAGGAGATCGACAAGGTGGATCTCGCCGGCCGCATGGATCTGCAGGAGACAGACGCGTGTCTTGTAGCGGAAGAGATTGTCGGCCTCGGTATCGAGCGCGATCTCCGTGCAGCGGTCGAGTGCGGCGCAGAGTGGGGCCAGTTGCTCGGGCCGGGTGATGAGTTGGTAGTGTGGTGCGGTGTTCAAGCGGAGATTAATTATTCCAGGTGGTGAGAAAGGCATCGATGAGTTGGGGCAGATCCGGGCTGTAGCCGCCCTCGAGGATGGCGGCGGCGGGCAGACTGCTCTCGCCGAGCCAGCGGCCGAGCGTGGCGAAGTCGTCGCGCTCGAGGGTCATCTCGGTGATGGGATCGCGCGCGTAGGTGTCGAACCCGGCCGAGACGAGGACGAGGTCGGGCTTGAAGGCGAGCACCGCAGCCCACGAGCGGGCGAGCTCCGCGAGGTGGGCCGCGCGCGGCGTGTGCGGGGCGACGGGAAAGTTGTGGCAGTTGCTGAACGAGGTCGTGCCGGTGCCGGGGTAGCCGGGATACTGGTGCACGGAGGCGAACAGCAGGTTTGGGCGATCGCGCAGGATGTCCTCGGTCCCGTTGCCGTGGTGCGCGTCGAAATCCCACACGGCGACGCGCCGGCCGGTGGTGGCGGCTTGCAGCGCGGCGACGGCAATCGAGTTGAGATAGCAAAAGCCCATGGCTTGCGTCCGCGTGCAGTGATGGCCCGGCGGGCGCATCAGGGCGAAGGCCCGGTGGCCAGCGAGAGCCAGATCGGCGGCGGCTATCGCGGCGCCGACCGCCCGACGGGCGTGGTCGGCGATGCCCGGAAAATGAGGGGTGTCGGCGTCAATGTCCGGCGCGTGGGCGATGCGTTTAAGCAAGGCCGGGGTGTGGGCGGCGAGGATCGCCGGGTTGCTGGAGGCGGCCGGCTTTTGCCAGGTCCAGTCGGGATGGGCGGCCTGCAAATGAGCCGCGCTCCGGAGCACGCGGGCCGGCTGTTCGGGCCGCATGGACGAGCCGTATTCGGCGCAAAGGGGGTCGTGCAGGATGATCATCAAGTTTGTCCGCCCACGGACAGCAAGGAATCCCGAAAAAAGCCCAATTCCGCGTCCCAGTAAAGCGGGATTATGGATGCCTGATGAATCCTTCGCGCTGCCCATGATGTCGGTTGCGGGAGCGGAAGTTTATGGAGTGTATTTGCGGCTGGAGAATACTTGTGTCCCCCGCCCCTTTGCGCCGGCATGGGGGCCGCATGAAGGTCGTTGTGCTCTGCTCCGGTGGCATGGACTCGGTGACTGCGCTCCATTGGGCGCGGGCGCGGCACGATGTGCGGGCCGCCGTGAGCTTCGACTACGGCGCCAAGCACAACCACCGCGAGATCCCGCTGGCGGCGGAACAGGCGAAGATCGCCGGCGTGCCGCACACGGTCATCCCGCTGGATTTCATCGGCAGGCTGTTCGCTTCGGACCTGTTGAAAAGCGGCGGTGACATTCCCGAGGGTCATTATGCGGACGCGAACATGCAGCGCACGGTCGTTCCCTTCCGCAATGGCATCATGCTGGCCGCGGCCGCGGGTTTGGCCGAAAGCATCAGCGCGGAGGGGCTGGTCATCGCCGCGCACGGCGGGGACCACGCGATCTATCCGGACTGCCGCGAGGAATTCATGCAGGCGATGGGCGCGGCGATGAAGACCGGCACCTACGCTGGCATCGAGCTGCTCCGGCCGTTCATCGCGCTGAACAAAGCGCAGATTGCAGCGGAAGGCGCGCGGCTCGGCGTGGACTTCGCGCGCACCTGGTCGTGCTACAAGGGCGGCGCCGTTCACTGCGGCAAGTGCGGCACCTGCGTGGAGCGCCGCGAGGCGTTCGAGCTGGCGGGGATCGCGGATCCGACGGTTTACAGCGCCACGCCGCCGCTGCCGGCGAAGCCGGACAAAGGAGGAGAGAACGATTAAGAGAACGAAGAACGATGGCCCATCCCCGGAATCGTTATCCTTCTCGTAATCGTTCTCGTTCTCGTCGGCACCATGCTAATTTCTGAGATCTTTCACTCCCTTCAGGGCGAAGGCGAGCTGACCGGCGTGCCTTCGGTCTTCGTGCGCACCAGCGGCTGCAACCTGCGCTGCAACTGGTGCGACACGCCCTATGCGTCGTGGAAACCGGAAGGCGTGCAGATGAGCATCGACGAAATCGTGACCGAGGTGAAGAAGCACCCGGCGCGGCACGTCGTGCTGACGGGCGGCGAGCCGATGGTGGCAAAAGAAATCCGCGAACTCGCCGCGGCCCTGAAGAAACTCGGCTACCACATCACCATCGAGACCGCCGCGACCATCGCGCCCGAAGGCATCGCCTGCGACCTGGCTTCGCTCAGCCCCAAGCTGAAGAACTCCGGCCCCGATGACCGCCTGCCCGCGGCGTGGCGGGAAAAACACGAGACGCTGCGCTGGCAGCCGGAAGTCGTGAAGGCCTGGCTGGCGTCGTATGGCTTTCAATTGAAGTTCGTCGTCGCGCAGGTGGCCGACGTGGACGAGATCGAGGGAATGCTCGCGCAACTCGGCCGGGAGATTCCCCGCACCAAGGTGCTGCTGATGCCGGAGGGCACGACGGTGGAAGCGCTGCGGGCCAAGGTCGGCTGGTTGGGCGAGCTGTGCAAAGTGCGCGGTTACCGCTACGCGCCACGGTTGCACATCGAGCTCTACGGCAACAAACGCGGGACCTGAGGGTCACGGATGAACCCCCATGCACATTCGCAACAGCGACACCCATCCGCAGAGCCTCTCCGACGAGTTGCAC
>DAORVZ010000006.1:0-13852 GCA_035434005.1 Lacunisphaera sp. | reverse complement strand
TTTCGCGCCGGTGTGAAAGTCGCCGGTTGCACGGTCCATCACGTCACGTTGGAGGTGGATGCCGGGAAAATCATCGAGCAGGCCTCAGTGCCGGTGGAATCGGGTGATACGCTTGCTACATTGACTGCGAAGGTGCACGCGGCGGAGCACAGGCTGCTGCCGGCCGTCATCGCGCGTCTAAGCCAGCCAACCCAATAACCATGGTCATCTTTGAACTCAAAACCGAGGTGCCGTTGGAGGCGGCGCCAGCGCTGGAGGAATTGCTTGCGGAACGCGAAGAGCAGCGGCTCATGGTGCTGGAGGACAAGCCTTCGGCGCGCGCTTGGCTGACGGGCTATTTTGAGTCGCGGGCGGCGGCAACAGCGGCCTGGCAGGATTTAGCCGGAGCCACGGATGCACCTTGGAGCAAAGTCGAACCGGTGGTGCGCGAGTTGCCGGATGAGGATTGGAAGAACAGCTACAAGGCGCATTTCAAGGCGTGGAAATTCGGCCGCTTGAACTGGGTGCCGGTATGGGAGCTCGAGACATTCGTGTTGCCGGCGGGCGAAGAGGTGCTCTGGTTGGATCCGGGCATGGCTTTCGGCACGGGCAATCACGAGACGACCCGGCTGTGTTGCGAGCGCCTGGCGCTGTTTGCCGCGACGTATGGAAGCTCAGGCCGGGTGATCGATGCCGGCTGCGGGTCGGGTATCCTGGCGCTGTCGGCGGCGAAGCTGGGCTTCGGTTCGATCGCGGGTTTTGACAATGACGCAGAAGCGATCCGGGTGAGCGATGAGAATGCCGCACTGAACGGGCTAGCCGGGCGGGTGGACTTTTATGTCGGCGACTTGGTGTCTGGCTTTTGTGATGGCCGCACCGCCGAGTTGGTGCTCGCGAACATCCAGGCGGATGTGCTGATGCGTTTTGTGGGGGAATTGTGCGCGGCCGTGGCACCGGGTGGACAATTGGTGCTGAGCGGTATTCTCAGCCAAGAACTGGAGGCCGTGAGGGCAAAATTCGCCGCATCGGCGGTTGGCTGGCACGTGGACTCGCGTGTGCTTGGCGAGTGGGGTGATCTCGCACTTACGCGGCCAACTTGAGGGCGGTGGCCTGCACCTACAGGCGGATGAGATACAGTAGCGTGGCTACCCTATATTTGCTCGGCAATACTATCGCAAGGGTCAGGTATCGAGGAGAAGGTTGGAGCAACCTCGAAAGGCATTCAGAAAAGATCAGTCGGAGTGCGGGACATGAAGTCTTCCATATAGGCGGTGGTCGCCTTGCCTTCGATGAAGATGGGGTCGCTCATAATGGCCTTGTGGAGTGGGATGGTGGTCTTAATGCCCCGCACCAGATACTCGCTCAAGGCGCGATAGGCGCGCTGCAGGGCGACCTTGCGGGTGGGGCCGACGCAGATCAGCTTGCCAATCATGCTGTCGTAATGCGGCGGGATGGTGTAGCCGCTGTAAGCGTGCGAATCCACACGGACCCCGAGGCCGCCCGGGGGGTAATACAGGCTGATGGTGCCGGGTGAAGGGGTGAAGTTGCGGGCGGGATCCTCGGCATTGATGCGGCACTCAATTGCGTGCTTCTCGAACTTGATGTCGCTCTGGTCGAAACCGAGCTTCTCGCCGTTGGCGATCCGGATCTGCTCCTTGATCAGGTCCATGCCGGTCACTTCCTCGGTGACCGGGTGCTCCACCTGGATGCGCGTGTTCATCTCGATGAAGTAGTAATTGCCCTTGGCATCGACGAGGAACTCGATCGTGCCGGCGTTCTGGTATTCGGCGGCTTCGGCGGCCTTGACGGCAGCCTTGCCCATTTTCTTGCGCAGGTCGGCATTGAGGAAAGGGGAAGGGGACTCCTCAATCAGCTTCTGGTGCCGGCGCTGCATCGAGCAGTCGCGCTCGCCGAGGTGAACCACCTTGCCGTGGCTGTCGGCGAGGATCTGGAACTCGATGTGGCGGGGCTTCTCGATGTATTTCTCGATGTAAACGGCGCCGTTGCCGAAGGCCTTCTCCGCCTCGTTGCGGGCAACATGGAACTCCTTGGCAAAGGAAACGTCGTTGTGGGCGATGCGCATGCCGCGCCCCCCGCCACCGGCGACTGCCTTGATGATAACCGGATAGCCGATTTTGCGGGCAACCTTGACCGCTTCGGTCTCGTTCTCGATCGGGCCGTCCGAACCAGGGACGGTGATCACACCGGCCTTGCGAACAGTGTCCTTGGCGATGGCTTTGTCGCCCATGATCCGGATGCTTTTCGATTTCGGGCCGATGAACTTGATGTTACAGGATTCGCATTGCTCGGCGAATTTCGCGTTCTCGGAGAGGAATCCATATCCGGGGTGAATGGCGTCCACATCGGCAATTTCTGCGGCGCTGATGATGCGGTCGGCCCGCAGGTAGCTGTCGGCACTTCTGGGTCCACCGATGCAGATCGCCTCGTCGGCTAGTTGCACGTGGAGTGATTGAACGTCAGCTTCGGAATAGACCGCCAAGGTCTTGATGCCCATTTCGCGGCATGCGCGAATGATCCGGAGCGCGATTTCACCGCGATTGGCGATGAGAACCTTTTGAATCATACTGGTGTAAAAATTTAGGCCGGACAGGGATCTGCCCGGCCCATGAGCGATGCTCGGTTAGGTGAGCTTAACTTTGAACAGGCGCTGGCCGTATTCAACTGGCTGGCCGTTCTCCACCAACATCTCAACGATGGTTCCCTTGGTTTCAGCCTGAATCTCATTCATGATCTTCATGGCTTCGATAATACAAACCACGGTTTTCTCTTCCACTTTGGCATTAACATCAACGAATGCCGGGTTTTCGGGTGACGGGGACCGATAGAATGTCCCCACCATGGGAGATTTTACATAAGCGAAGCCGACATCGTCAGCTCCTGTGCTGCCTGCTTGGGACGGAGTTGTTGCCCGGGCCGTAGGAGCCGACGTTTCAGCCGGTGCTGAGGCCATGGGGAGGGGGTGGGCAGAGAGAGGGGCGGTTGTAATGATCGGCTGACCGCCTGAGCCTCGCTTGATCTTGATCTTGAAGCCTTCTTCCTCGAATTCGAACTCACTGAGTTCGGAGCGCTTCATCAAATCGATGATCTGTTTAATTTGTTTTAGGTCCAAGCGTTCGCCTTGGTTGAGTTAGTGGTGCACGGGTTAGTGCCGTTCTGGAAGCCCGCGTTCAAAAGAACTTTGGTCAGGCATAGCAACTACCGATTTCCTAAATGGATCTGATTTTGTAAAAAACGCTTGTTTTAATGATAAAGCAGGGGGAAATGACGATAATAGCTCCATTTTATCGCAAAAAACATGATTCTCTGGGCTATCATTTTTTGGAAATTCATCGCTCGCTTGGTGATTTTGGCCAGAAATGGATCCGCAGGCTGGGCAATAAAGCGGAGGAGTCTCGAGCATATCGGACGGCGTAGCGGGCTTGCCTCAGCAAATGCAACGCATCGGTGCGGCACACAGTGTATGCCATGCCTTGCCAAGCTCTGTGCTGGCTTATGGTTTGCCGCTAAAATAACCTAAACACCTAGAGTAGAATATTTTAACCCGCATTTATTGTCTAAAGTGGACTCGGTGTAGATTTGTTTTTGGGTGATGAGAAGCTGGCATGGCGCAAGCCGTCGCTTCCTGAAAGTGATCACTTTGATCGGCCTAGGTGTAAGTCGAATTTCGGACGGACTCGGGATCAACCAGCACTGTTTAGTAGTCGAGGTAGGGTGCCAGCCAGCGTTCGGAAACATCCAACGACTGGGATTTTCGCAGGCCAAAGTCCTCGAGTTGGTCCTTCGCGAGTTTGCCGACCGCGAAATACTTTGAATCAGGGTGGTTGAAATACATGCCGCTCACACTGGACGCCGGGTGCATGGCGTTGCTCTCTGTCAGCGTGATACCGGTAAGGGCGGTCGCGTTGAGGAGGTCGAATAGCGGCGGCTTCTCGGTGTGGTCGGGGCAGGCGGGGTAACCCGGAGCAGGGCGGATGCCGCGGTATTTTTCCCGGATGATGTCCTTCATCTCTAGGTTCTCGGTCTTGCCGTAGTTGGAGAAGTCGCGGGCCTTCTTGTGCATCAGCTCGGCGAGGGCCTCGGCGAGGCGGTCGCCCAGGGCCTGGGCCAGGATGGCGTTGAAGTCGTCGTGTTGGGCGCGGAACTCGGCGGCGAATTCATCGACGCCGTGGCCGGCAGTGACGGCAAAACCGCCGAGATAGTCGATGCGGCCCGAATCCTTTGGGGCGATGAAGTCGGCGAGGCAGTGGTTGCACTGTCCGGCGGGCTTCTCGTTTTGCTGGCGGAGGAAATGGAAGGTCTTGAGGCTCTTCGAGCGCGATTCGTCGGCGTAGACCTCGACGCTGTCGCCGACGGCATTGGCTGGCCAGAAACCGATGACGGCTTTGGCGGTGTAGCGCTTCTCGTCGATGATGCGCTTCAGCATCGCCTGCGCCTCGGCGTAGAGTTTGGTGGCTTCCTCGCCGACGACGGGGTCCTGCAGGATGTCGGGGAAACGGCCGTGGAGTTCCCAGGTGGAGAAAAAGGGGCCCCAGTCGATGAAATCGGCGATTTCATTTAGTGATAAGCTGTAAGCTTTAAGCTGTAAGCTCTGAGGATCGGGACCCACTGGCGTATTGCTTATCGCATTTTGCATACCGATCTCGCCGGCTTCCGTGCTGTATACCCGAGTTCCCAGAAAATCGGGCTTCGGAATATCAACTGTCGCCCAGTCGGATTGCTGCCGGCGAGCGCGAGCCTCCGCGATCGTCAACAGCTTGCGAGCACTTTGGCGGTCGGCGAACTCGGTGCGCTGGCGCTCTTGGGTGATTTTTACCTCGGAGAGGTATCCGGGCTTGCTATCAGGGTTGAGCAGCTTCGTGACGACGCCGATGACGCGCGAGGCGTCAAGCACGTGGATGACGGGCTCGGAGTAATGCGGGGCGATCTTCACCGCGTTGTGCGCGGCCGAGGTGGTGGCGCCGCCGATGAGCAACGGGAGCTTGAGGCCCTGGCGCTCCATTTCTTTGGCGTTATGCACCATCTCGTCGAGTGATGGCGTGATGAGACCGGAGAGGCCGATGATGTCGGCGCCCTTCTCACGGGCGGCGGTGAGGATTTTCTCGCACGACACCATGACGCCGAGGTCGATGACCTCGTAATTGTTGCAGGCGAGGACAACCCCGACGATGTTCTTGCCGATATCATGAACGTCGCCCTTGACCGTCGCAAGGACGACCCGTCCTTGCGAAGCGTTAAGCTGTAAGCTTTCAGCTGTAAGCTCAATACCTTGGGATTCTGCCGCTTTCCGCTTATCGCTTAGTGCTTTCAGCTTTTCGGCCTCCATGTAGGGCTGGAGGTATGCAACGGCCTTCTTCATCACGCGGGCGGACTTCACGACCTGCGGGAGGAACATCTTGCCCGCACCGAACAGGTCGCCGACAACGCGCATGCCGTCCATGAGCGGGCCCTCGATGATCGTTAGCGGCTTGCCGTATTTCTGGCGGGCCTCTTCCGTGTCTTCATCGATCCAAGCGTCGATGCCCTTCACGAGGGCGTGGGAGAGACGCGCCTCGACAGTGCCGGTGCGCCAGGCTTCGAGGACGGCAATGTCGGTCTTTTGGTCCTGTGCGGCGCCGGAGGCCTTCAGTTTCTCGCCGTGATCGACGAGGCGCTCAGTGGCATCAGGACGGCGGTTGAGCAGGACATCCTCGACTAGGACGAGCAGCTCCCTGTCGATCTCCTCGTAGACTTCGAGCATGGACGGGTTGACGATGCCCATGTCCATGCCGGCCTTGATGGCGTGGTAGAGGAAGGCGGCATGCATGGCCTCGCGCACGGGATTGTTGCCGCGGAAGCTGAAGGAGACGTTCGACACGCCGCCACTGACTTTGGCGTGCGGGAGGTTGGCTTTGATCCAGCGCGTGGCCTCGATGAAATCGACGGCGTAGTTGTTGTGCTCCTCGATGCCGGTGCCGACGGTGAGGATGTTCGGGTCGAAGATGATGTCCTCGGGCGGGAAGCCCACGGTGTCGACCAACAGGCGGTAGGCACGCTCGCAGATGCGGATCTTCTCGGCGTAGGAGGCGGCCTGGCCGTTCTCGTCGAAGGCCATGACGACCACGGCGGCGCCGTAGCGAAGAATGGTGCGGGACTGCTCGATGAAATTCGCCTCGCCCTCCTTGAGGGAGATCGAGTTGACGACGCCCTTGCCTTGGAGGCATTTCAGGCCTGCCTCGATGACTTCCCACTTGGAGGAGTCCACCATCACAGGGAACTTGGCGATCTCGGGCTCGCTGCCGATGAGTTGCAGGAAGCGTGTCATGGCGGCGACGCCGTCGATGAGGCCGTCGTCCATGCACACGTCTATGACGTTGGCGCCGTTGTCGACCTGCTGGCGGGCGACGGAGACGGCCTCCTCGTAGTTGCCGGCCTTGACGAGTTTGGCGAACTTCGGGGAGCCGGCGACGTTGGTGCGCTCGCCGACCATCATGAACGAGCCGATTTGCTGCGTGAAGGGGAGGGATCCGGAGAGTTGTAGCGGACGCGGGGCGGGAAGCGGCCCAGCTGGAGCCGGGCCCTCCACATTGGGCCGCACGATCGTTACTTTGCGGGTGGGCTTGGGCTTGAGTGATTCCGAGATGGCGGCGATATGCTCGGGGGTGTTGCCGCAGCAACCACCCGCGATGTTGAGCAGGCCGCTGTCGGCAAACTCGCCCATGAAGCGCGCCATGTCGCCGGGCGTTAGGTCAAAGCCCGTCTCGGTGAGCGGATTCGGCAGGCCGGCGTTCGGGTAGGCGGAGATGAAGGCGTCGGATTTCTGGCCCAGTTCCTCGAGGAAGGGGCGCATGAGATCGGGGCCGATTGAGCAGTTGAGGCCGACGACGAGCGGCTTATGCGTGCGCACGGCGTTCCAGAATGCCCCGACGGTCTGCGCGGAAATCATCGTCTCCCCGCCACGGCCGACGGCCGCCGAGATCATGAGGGGCAACTTGATTTTGTCCTCAGCAAAGATCTCCTCGATGGCGACGAGCGCTGCCTTGGCGTTGAGGGAGTCGAAGATGGTCTCGACCAGCAGCAGATCCACGCCGCCGGCGATGAGGGCGCGCATCTGGCGGCGGTAGTCGGCCTTCACCTGGTCGAAGGTGACGACGCGAAAACCGGCGTCGTTGTGATCGGGCGAGTTGGAGAGGGAGACGGTCAGCGGCCCGACGGCGCCGGCGACATAGCGGCGGCGGCCGGTATTGTTGGCGATGCGGTCGGCCCACTCGCGGCACTGCCGCGCGGACTGGAAGTTGATGTCCCAGGCGAGGGTCTCGAGGAACTTGTTCTCGATGATGCTCTGGTAGAACGCCGGGTCCTTGCGGCCGCCCTTCTCGCGGGGGTCCTCGATGAAGAACTCGCTCTGGCCGATGCTGGTGGCCGAAAAGGTGTTGGTCTCGATGATGTCGGCGCCGGCCTCGAGGAAGCGGCGGTGGATGTCGCCGATCTCGGCCGGGCGGGTCAGGGAGTAGATGTCGCCGTTGTTTTTGAGATCCTTCGGGGCGTCCTTGAAACGGTCGCCGCGCGCCTGCTCCTCGGTGATGTGGTAGCTACGGATGGTCGTGCCCATGGCGCCGTCAATGATGGCCACGCGCTCGGCCAAGAGGCGGCGGAGGGCGGTTTCGGTGGAGGTGGACGGGATGACAGGCATGAAATTACTCTTGTATGCTTGCATCAAGATTCGTTGATACGAAAAGGCAAGGCAGTGCTTACTAAATGACAATAAATGCGTAAACTATTTGAGGAATTGGGCTTGCCCAATGAGTTTAGCGGGTGGATTGGTGGATGGCCTGAGGTTCTTTCGTCAAATTCCAGGAAAACAGGGAAAGCCGTGCGATTCGGCTACAGTTGCGCTGCGGTAACGCATCACAGACCCCCACCGGCGACAGGCGCCGGGCAAAGCCAATCGGGCAACCGGTGAAGGCGAGGGGCGAGGTCAACACGCGAAAGCGTGCCAATGCGGAGTCCGAACACCTACTTCCG
The DNA here is from genome assembly GCA_035434005.1 of Lacunisphaera sp. Classification (GTDB taxonomy): domain Bacteria; phylum Verrucomicrobiota; class Verrucomicrobiia; order Opitutales; family Opitutaceae; genus Lacunisphaera. Next base: position 5,851 of record DAORVZ010000006.1, on the reverse strand, counting down.
GGAAGCTCACCATGCGCGCGTCATGTGCAGGCGCGGGCATCAAACCTTCAACGCACATTGAAGGGTGGGAGTGGAAGCGCGCGGTTCCCCGTGGCGGCCTGCTCTTGCCTCCGCATCAGCAGATCATGAACACCACCATCGTGGCGTCGTTTCGACGCCTGCTCCTCCTGGCCGGCTTCGCGCCGACCCTCACCGCGTTCGCCCAAACAGCCGAACCGGAAATACTGCCGGACTACGTCCTCACCGCCACGCGCACGCCTGCGGCGCTGACGACCCTCGGCACCGCCTTTGACCAGATCAGCGGCGCCGAGCTGGCCCGCATGCAGCTCACCAGCCTGCGCTCCGCCCTCGGTGCCGTCCCGGGTGCGCCGAACTTCGCCACCGGCGCGGCGGGCGGCGTGACGTCGCTCTTTTTGCGCGGGGCGAACTCGAACCAGACGCTGTTCCTCGTGGACGGCATCCGGTTCAACGATCCGAACACCGACTATCAGGTCTCGTTAGGCGGGATGTGCCTCGGGGCCTGTGACAATCTTGAAGTCGCGCACGGTCCGCAGAGCACGCTCTACGGTGGCGAGGCCATCGGCGGCGTCGTGGCCATCCGCGGCCAGCGCGGCCGCGGCCCGGGCAGCGCGACGGTCGCGTTCGAGGCCGGCTCGTTCGGCACGGTGCAAGGCGCGGTCAGCACGCAGGGCGGCGATGCGCAGCGCGCCTACACGTTCTCCGCGTCCGGCGGGCACACCGACAATGATCGTGCGAACAACGATTTCGACAGTGCCACCTATTCGCTGCGGCTCGACCGGCAGGTGACCAAGGACGTCGCCGTCGGCGCGACCTGGCGCGGCTTCGTCGGCCGCTACGGCTCGCCCGGGGCCGCGATCGGTTTCGGAGCCAACGATCCGGACAACAAGGAAAGCGAGAGCAACCAGTTGGGGACCGTGTTCGCCGATCTCACCCACTCGCCCGGACTGACAAGCCACGTCGTGCTCGGTGGTCAGGATCGCCGCTATGTGTCCGACAGCGGCACGAGTGAGACTCTGGTCACGAACCGCCGCGCCGTGATCGACTGGCAGAGCACCTACGTGCTCAACGAGCAGCACCGTATCACCGGCGGCCTCACCGCCGAGGCGAACCACACCCGCAACAACGGCTTCGGCAACATCAACGAGCGGCAGAGCCTGCTGGCGTTCTTCGCGCAGGATGAGTGGACACCGGTCGAGCACGTTTACCTGACGGCCGGCCTGCGCAGCGACGACCACGACACATTCGGGCGTGCCACCACGGGTCGCACAACGGCGGCGTGGTTGTCGAGGGACTCGCGTTGGAAACTGCGCGCGACCTATGGCACGGCGTTCCGCGCCCCCAGCTTCCTCGACCTTTACGGGCAAAGTTCTTTCTATGTCGGCAATCCCAACCTGAAGCCCGAGAAGGCGCGCGGCTGGGACGGCGGCGTGGACTACTTCCTCGCCGGCAACCGGGGCGTGCTGAGCGCGACCTGGTTCGACACGCGCTACGACAACCTGATCATCTTCAATTTCGGCGTGTTCCCCGGCACGACGGCCAATGTCGAGAAGGCGCGGACGCGCGGAGTCGAGCTGGCCGCAAAACTCGACTTGCCCGGCTCCACCAAACTCCGCGTCGCTTACACCTATCTCGAAGCGGAGAATCTCACGAACGCCACGCGCCTGCTGCGCCGGCCACGCAACAGCGGATCGGTCGACCTGTGGCACGACTTTGGCCGCGGCTTCAGCGCCGGCACGGGCGTGGCGTTTGCCGCGGGCCGCAAGGACGTGCATGCGGCGACCTTCGCCACGATCAATGGCGAGGATTACACGGTCGTGCGGGTTTACGGCGCGTGGCAGGTGAATGCACGGCTGGCCGTGAAGGCCCGGGTCGAGAACCTGCTCGATGAGGCCTACGAGGAAGTGCACGGCTATCCGCAGCTCGGTCTCGGCGTCCACGCGGGTGTCGAGTGGAAATTCTAGGCCGGTCAGCGGAGCCAAGCCGCTGGCACTCCGCGCTTGCGGCTTGGTTCGGGCGGGGGAAACTGGGCCACCCCTCATGAAACTACAGACCGGTCGGCTCATTGGCTCCCTTTTGCTCTGCACCATCCCGCTGGCGGCGGAGGATTTCCGCCACGGGCAGCCCGCCCAGGCGCAGCGGGATGCGGCGCTCTACGTGCCGGAGCTCACGGCGCTGGCGAAGCCGCAATCCAGCGAACTGCGCGAGCTCGTCGAGCGGTTTGTGAAGGACCGCGACGGCCTGCTGCAGATCTATTCGGTCGAGGGCTCGGCATTGCAGGTGAAACGGCTGCGGGAATTTTACCAAGCGTGGCAGGTCAGGCTGGACGCGCTGCCCTACGAGCCGCTCGGCGCCGAGGGACGCATCGACTGGCACCTGATGCGACTCAACCTGCGCTATGAACTCGGCCTGCTGGACCGGATGGAGCAGAAGGGCGCGGAGATGAAACCGTTCCTTGGGTTCGCTGAGACGATCGCCGGCCTGCAGGAGAAGCGGCGCGATTTCGCACGGGTCGACCCGAAGGCCGCGGCGGCGGAGCTGGCCTCGATCCGCACCGGCATCGAGGCGGCGAAGAAGTCGCTCGAGGGCGACGGTGCCAAGCCCGGCAAGATCGCGGCGCTGCGCGCGGCCAACCGCATGGACGAGCTCGGCAAGGCGCTGAAGAACTGGTTCGATTTCTACAACGGCTACGACCCGGAGTTCGGCTGGTGGACGCGCGAGCCCTACAAGAAGGCGACGGCCGCGCTCGAGGATTACGCGAAGTTCCTGCGCGAGAAGATCGTCGGGGTGAAGTCCGGCGAGGACGAGCCGATCGTCGGCGACCCGATCGGCGCCGAGGGCCTCAAGCTCGACCTCGAGCGCGAGATGATCCCCTACACGCCGGACGAGCTGATCGCCGTCGCGCAGAAGGAACTCGCCTGGTGCCAGGCCGAGTGGAAGAAAGTCGCGCAGGCGATGGGCAAGGGCGACGACTGGAAGGCCGCCCTCGAGCAGGTGAAGGCCAACTACGTGGCGCCCGGCGAGCAGCCCGCGCTCATCGCGGGCATGGCCTACGAGGCCGTGGATTTCCTGCTCAAGCGCGACGTGCTGACCATCCCGCCGCACGCGATCGACGACTGGACGATGACGATGATGTCGCCCGAGCGGCAGAAGGTGAACCCGTTCTTCCTCGGCGGCGACCGCATCATCGTGTCGTTCCCGACCGACACGATGGATCACGCCGACAAGCTCGACAGCCTGCGTGCGAACAACCGGCACTTCTGTCGCGCGGTCGTGCACCACGAGCTGATCCCCGGGCACCACCTGCAGGGCTGGTATATCGACCGCTTCAATCCGCACCGGCAGCTCTACTACACGCCCTTCTGGATGGAGGGCTGGGCGCTCTGGTGGGAGTTTCATCTCTGGGATCTCGGCTTTGTGCAGACTCCGGCGGACCGTGCCGGCGCGCTCTTCTGGCGCACGCACCGCGCGGCGCGGATCATCTTCTCGCTCAACTTCCACCTGGGCAAATGGACGCCGCAGGAGTGCATCGACTTCCTCGTGGACACGGTCGGGCACGACCGGCACACGGCGACTGGCGAGGTGCGCCGCTCGTTCAATGGCGACTACTCACCGCTCTACCAGGTCGGCTACATGATGGGCGCGATCCAGCTGCGCACCCTTTACGCCGATCTCGTGAAGAACGGGCAGATGAAGGAGAAGGCCTTTCACGATAACATCCTCAAGGGCGGCATCATGCCGATCGAGATGGTGCGGGCTCATGTCACCGGCGCCAAGTTGCCGCGCGACTACCGCAGCTCGTGGAAGTTCGCCGGCGAGAAGCCCTGATCGGAATTACTGATTTACGCTTGGGACCGATCCGGTCGGTAGGGGCGCTTGCCCTCAAGCGCCCTTCGAAGGGGCGTTGAGGGCAACGGCCCCTACCAAATTAGGTCCGGGGAGTAGTCGTGAGGTTCGGAAAATTGTAACGTATTACGTTACAAATTATCCGGCCCGCACCCGGTTCAAATCACCGAGGCGCGTGAGCACGGTGTCGTCATCGAGGTCGGCCCGCCAGCCATAGGCGGCGGCCACGGCGGCGTTGAGCGTTTCCGCGTCGGCGCCACGTGCGGCCTTCGCCACGGTGTGGCGGTGTTCCTCCTGCGCAGCCGTGAGGGCGCTCAGGCCGGTGGCGGGCGGCCAGGGGAAAGGATAGGCGCTGACCGCCTGGGTCGGCGTGCGGCGGGAATGGAATTTGCGCCACCAGAGGGCGAAGGGCCGGGCGGCGAGGATGCCGTGGATGAAGTCATCGTCGCGCGCCACGGCGAGCAGCGTGTCGTCCGGGATGACGGCGGAGTCGAACCACGTCCAGGCCGGCGGCTCGGCGCCGACGGGCGTGGCGAGGTAGCGTTCGCGCCGGGCGAGGGTGGCGCGCAGGCGTTCGTCTGCGTGCGGGTTCACCCACCAGCGGTCGCGCGTCGGGCGCATGGTGCGGAAGAGGTGGTGGAAAGGATGCTCGTAGAGCGAAGCCTCGCGCTCGCCCATGGAGGCCGGGAAATCCACCAACCAGTGGATGGCCGGCCGACTCACGTCGGCGGCGGTCGCAAGCTGGCGCAGGACGTCGGCGTTGGATTTGCCGTGGGGGTTGCGGGTGCCGAGCATGCGCTCGGCCATTTTCGGGGGGATGGACGCAGTCAGGGCCACGCGCTCGCCGACAAAGGCCAGCCCGGGGTTCTCGGGCAGGGGACGGGGCGCGGCGTGAGGCATGGGGGAGTTACCCATTGCCTAAACCCCGGGGCAGGCCAAGCGTAGACGCACTCTCCCATGAAGATAGCATCGTTCCCCCGGGTTGCTGCGTTGCATGGCTGGTTGATGGCGGTGGCAGCCGCGAGTCCCCTGCAGGATGCGGTGCGGGCGCACCGGGTGGCGCACGAACAGGCGCTGATGGCCGAATACCGGGAATTGGTCAGCATCCCGAATGTCGGCGCCGACCAACCGAACGTCCGGCGCAACGCCGAATTCATCGTTGCGATGATGCAGCGTCGCGGCATCCCGGCCGAACTGCTCGAGGGAAAAACAGCGGCGACCAACCCGGCGGTTTTCGGCGAGATCAAGGTGCCGGGCGCCACGCGCACGGTGGTCTTCTACGCGCACTACGACGGCATGCCGGTCAACCCGCAGGAGTGGGCGGAGGGCCTCGATCCGTGGAACCCGGTCTTCCTGACCGCCCCGGTCGCGCGCGGCGGGAAGATCGTCACGGACTGGAAGCCCGGCGATGCCATCAATCCCGACTGGCGGCTCAACGGCCGCGCGGCCGCCGACGACAAGGCCGGCGTGTTCTCCATCATCAATGGCTACGATGCCCTGGTGAAGACCGGGGGGCGGCCGACCGTCAACGTGAAGTTCTTCTTCGAGGGCGAGGAGGAGTTCGGTTCGCCGCACCTCGGCGAGTTGCTGGAGCTGCACCGCGCGAACCTGCAGAGCGACCTGTGGATCATCTGCGACGGCCCGCGCCCTGTCTCCGGCCGGAAGTCCGTGGTCTTCGGCGTGCGCGGCGACGTGAACATGCACCTCACCGCCTACGGGGCGAAGCGGCCGCTGCACAGCGGCAACTACGGCAACTGGGCGCCCAACCCCGCCGATCGCTTGGTCGCGCTGCTCGCGAGCATGAAGGACGAGACCGGCCGCGTGCTCATCAAGGGGTTCTACGACGATTACGTGGGCTTCTCCGAGAGCGAGCGCATCGCGATCAAGGACGCGCCCAACACCGACGCCGTGCTGCTCAAGGACCTCGGCCTGAAGGCGCCCGAGATGCCGGGCCGCTCGCTGCTCGAGGGGTTTGAGCTGCCCGGTC
>DAORVZ010000005.1:0-14224 GCA_035434005.1 Lacunisphaera sp. | reverse complement strand
CGCCGTCATCCGCGCCCTGAAGAAGGAACAGATCACCAAGGCCGAGGTGGAGCCCTATTACCGCACGGTCATTGCGGCGATTGAGGACATCATCCGCCGCGAGAAAATCCTCACCCTGCCCGACCGCCCGATGCTGATGCGCATCGCCTCCGAAGCCGAAAACGCCGCCCAGCCCGCCCCGCACTACCAGCCGCCCCCGCTCATCGGCAGCAAGGGCGAGCAGGGCGTCTTCGTCCTCACCACGGGCAACACCGATGCCACCGGCAAACAGGCCGGCTTCGACGACTTCACCTACAAAGCCGGGGCTTGGACCCTCACCGCCCACGAGGGCCGGCCAGGCCACGATCTACAGTTCGCCGCCATGGTGGAGCGCGGCGTGTCGCTCGCCCGCAGCCTGTTCGCCTTCAACAGCGTCAACGTCGAGGGCTGGGCCCTCTACGCCGAGGCGGAGACCAAACCCTACCTGCCGCTCGATGCCCAGCTCATCGCCCTGCAACACCGCTTGCTGCGCGCCACCCGCGCTTTCCTCGATCCCATGCTCAACCTCGGCCTCATCACGCGCGATCGCGCGCTCGAGATCCTCATACAGGACGTCGTCCTCTCCGAGGGCATGGCCAATCAGGAGGTTGATCGCTACACCTTCCGCGCCCCGGGTCAGGCCACCGCCTACTACTACGGTTACACCAAGCTGATGGAGCTCCGCACCGCAACGGAAGTCACGTTGGGCGGGAAATTCGACCGGCAAGCGTTCAACGATTTTCTCATCAGCCAGGGCATGCTCCCACCCGGACTGCTGGCGCAGGCCGTCCGCGAACAGTTCATCCCGGCGCAGCTGAAGAAGTAGCCCCGGGCGGGATCTATTTCCGAAGCCACGGCGATCTCGCCGTGGCTTTTATGTGGGCGGGGTGCCCTCACCCCGCGAGGCATTCGCTGCTCAAACTGAGGCCCCGGTCTTCTCCGCCTCGTCCCGGAGCTTGGCGAAGTTGCCTTCCTCGGAATTCCGCACGAAGCCCTCCGTCACCGTCTTCAAATCCTCCCACCGGCGGCGGATGGCCTTTGCCTCCTCCTTGGTGATCTGGTTGTCGGCGGCGGCGACCGCGATGACCCCGAGCATGTCGGCGAACTCCTGCACGATGCTGTTGGTGGAGGGAATGAGCTGGAAGGGATGCGGCTTGGCCTTGGGATTGTGGATGAAGAAACCGCCGGAACGCTCGCACACCCATTGGGCGATGCGCTCGTCATTGGTGACGCGCAGCAACTGCTCGATGCGATCAAGAGGATTGTTGGCACCGCTGCCGGTCTCATCCTGGGGCGGCTCGGCCCATTTGTAGATCAGTGAAAGGGACAGCCCCAACTCCGCCGCGATTTGCTTCGCGCTGGTCTTCTTGAGCACCTCTTTGAGCAATTCGTGGGATTGCATGTCCGGGGATGCTGCAATGGGAGGGCCATAAGGCAACCCCTGAGAGAACATAAGCCGCAGGCCAAGGGGCGAATATGTGCCGCCCGGCCGCTTTTTTCATGTCTTTCCGCCGGGCTTTCTGGCTAATCTTGGGGCCTCCTTCCTCGCATGAACATTCACGAATACCAGGCCAAAGCTTTGTTCGAAAAATTCGGTGTGCCAGTCCCCAAAGGCGCGGTCGCCACCACTCCGGAAGAGTTCATTAACGCACTCTCCCAGCTCCCCGAGGGCCCCACCATGGTGAAGTCCCAGATCCACGCCGGCGGCCGCGGCAAGGGCACGTTCACCGACGGCTACAAGGGCGGCGTCAAGTTCTGCAAGACCAAGGCCGACGCCAAGGAGGTCGCCGGCAAAATGCTCGGCAACACCCTCGTCACCATCCAGACTGGTTCAGCCGGCCGCAAGGTGCAGACCGTCTACTTCACCGTCGCGAGCGACATCAAAAAGGAATACTATCTCGCCATCCTCCTCGACCGCGCCAGCTCTAAGCCCGTCATCGTCGCCTCCACCGAGGGCGGCGTGGAAATCGAGAAGGTCGCCCACGACACGCCGGAGAAGATCCTCCGCGTCGTCGTTGACCCGGCCTACGGCCTCGCCGACTTCCAGGTGCGCGAGCTAATCGCCAAGCTCGGCTTCGCCGGCGCCGAGGCGAAGAACGCCGCCAAGCTCATCCGCAACCTCTACACCGCGTTCTGGGAGACCGACGCCGCCATGATCGAGGTCAACCCCCTCATCACCACTCCCACCGGGGACGTCCTCGCCCTCGACGCCAAGGTGTCCTTCGACTCCAACGCCCTCTACCGCCACCCGGAGATCGTCGCCCTGCGCGATCTCAACGAGGAGGACCCGAAGGAAATCGAGGCCTCCAAATTCGGCCTCTCCTACATCGCGCTCGACGGCAACATCGCCTGCCTCGTCAACGGCGCCGGCCTCGCGATGAGCACGATGGACATCATCCAGCACTTCGGCGGCACCCCGGCCAACTTCCTCGACGTCGGCGGCGGCGCCTCGAAGGACCAGGTCATCGCGGCCTTCAAAATCATCCTCGGCGACAAGAACGTGAAGGGCATCCTCGTTAACATCTTCGGCGGCATCATGGACTGCAACGTGATCGCCCAGGGCATCGTCGAGGCCGTCAAGGAAGTCGGCCTCAAGCTCCCGCTCGTCGTCCGCCTCGAGGGCAACAACGTCGCCGCCGGCAAGGCCACCCTCAACGCCTCCGGCCTCAAGCTCGTCTCCGGTGACACCATGGCCGACGCCGCGCAGAAGATCGTGCGCCTCGTGGCCTGAGCCACGAGCCAGTAGCGAGCATCGAGTAGCGAGTAGAGAGCATACCCAACCCTCCCCACCAGCCACTCACCGTTCGCATTGCACCTACCCACTACCCGCTACTCGCTACCCACTACTTTCAAAAATGAGCATTCTCATCACTCCCACCACCAAGATCCTCATCCAGGGCATCACCGGTGATTTCGGCGGCCGCCACGCCAAACTCTCACTTGATTACGGCACGCAGGTTGTCGCCGGCGTCACGCCGGGCAAGGGCGGCCAGTTCTTCGAGCACGGCGCGCACAAAGTGCCGATCTTCAATTCCGTCGCCGAGGCCAAGGCGGCCACCGGCGCCACCGTCGCCGTCGTCTACGTGCCGCCGCCGTTCGCGGGCGACGCCATCCTCGAGAGTGTCGACGCCGGTCTCGACCTCGTGGTGGCAATCACCGAAGGCATTCCGATCAAGGACATGATCCGCGTGAAGCGCGCCATCACCGGGAAGAAAACCCGCCTCATCGGGCCGAACTGCCCCGGTCTCGTCACGCCCGGCACCGGCGAAGGCTCCAAGGGCGGCTGCCGCATCGGCATCGCCCCGGGCTACATTCACAAGAAAGGCCACGTCGGCGTCGTCTCCCGCTCCGGCACCCTCACCTACGAGGCCGTCTACCAGCTCACTTCTAAAGGCATTGGTCAGTCCACCGCCGTCGGCATCGGCGGCGACCCCGTCAACGGCACCAGCCACCTCGACGTCATCAAGCTCTTCAACGAGGACCCGGACACGCACGGCATCATCCTCATCGGCGAAATCGGCGGCAACGCCGAGGTCGAGGCCGCGCGCTGGATCAAGGCCAACTGCAAGAAGCCCGTCGCGGGCTTCATCGCCGGCGCCACGGCCCCAGCCGGCCGCCGCATGGGCCACGCCGGCGCGATCGTCGGTGGGGCCGAGGACACCGCCGCCGCCAAGATCGCTGTCTTCAAGGAATGCGGCATCGAGGTCGCCGCGACCCCGTCCGACATGGCCGACGCGCTCCTGCGCGCCGCCCAGGCCCGCAGCGTCAAGTTGGCGTAGACGCCAGACAGCAATCCTTGGCCGACGCCGGGGCGCTCACCGCGGCACGACGATCTCCAGTTTGACCTTGCAGCCCAAGGCCGCCGCTGTGCGCGTCAGCGTGGTGAGCGTGATCGAGGTGTTCGCCGGATCAAGAATCCGGTTTAACGCGGCTCGACTGGTTCCCAGGCTCGCGGCCAGTTCCGTGAGGGCCAGCCCACGCTGCTCAATCTGCCGCATCAGCGCCACGGCTATCGTCTGCTTGAGCCGCGCAGCTTCGGCTTCCCAATAAACACCTTCCTCGCGCAAATGCTCGGTCGATTCCTCCTCAAAGCGCCGTCGTTTATCCATATCCATGCCGTGTTTTCCGCCGCGCACCGCCTCATGGCAATCTTTGCGTATCAGAAGAGATACGTTTTTCTGGCCCTATGTATTTCCTCCATCTCCTAACTCGGCCACTTTCAGCCATTTCCCGCACTCAGCGTCGTGGACAAAACTTTCTGAAATATTTTCTGGCCTAGGACGCGCTGATTCGCACAGTCGGCGTCGCATCAGGAAAGGATCGTCTGGCAACAGGCGGTTCTGCCAACCGGGTCTAGGAGTGATCACGGTGGTTTCGAGTGGCGCAAGTCACCCGGATGTGAGGCCGGTAAAACCGGCCTAACAAAAAACTCCTCCTAAAAAAGCGAAAAAGCCGCCTGATGCCCTCAGGCGGCTTTTCGTTTTCCAGGAAAAACCCTGATGCGCGAACGATTAACCCAAACAACCGCTAACCGCTCACGCATCATGTCCACCACCAACGTCATCACTCTCGCCTCGCTGCGCATCAGCGAAGCGAATCCGAACCACCACCTCTGGAACAACAACGGCACGTGGTTCCTCCACTACACGGTCTACCCGACCGCTTTCACCAAGGAGCGTATCCGCCGCTCCCTTGGCACGAAGGATGTCAACTTGGCCCGCGAGCGCCGCGACCAATTCTTCGCCCATCTGGCGAAGCAGTCCTCCGCCCCGGCGCCCCTCGCCGGCCAGGTCGCTGTCGCCTGAGTTTGCGGCCCAGTCCCAAGCACGAGGCTCGCTTCACTGCGGGCCTTTTTCTTTGCCTGGTGGAAGGGCTTGATCAACTCACGGGATCCGCAGCTGCATCCCCACCCGCAGTGTGCTGGAACCCTGCAAGACGTCGCTATTAGCGTTGTAGATTTCCTGCCAGCGGTTGGCCGTGCCGTAATAGCGCAGGCTGATGCGGGACAGCGAATCGCCGCCGGCCACCGTGTGGAACCGCGCCTCATTCAGAGCCGTGGTCACCGACCGGGTGGGCGCGGTGCCACCGGCCGCGATCACGGAGGCCGGCGTGCCGAGCCGCGCGGCCGAGGCAATCTGATCAAGGGTGCTCTGCGCCTGATTGAGCCGCGCGGCGAGCGCGCCGTTTTCCGTCCGGAGTTGGGTGATGACCGCCAGCCGTTCACGATCCTGCTGTGATCCCGCCTCAGCCAGCCGGGCCTGATTGGCGCGGGCGCCTTCCAAGTCGCGTTGCAGCTGGGCCAGTTGGGCGGTGATGTTGCCGATATTCTGCTGGGCGCCTCGCTCGGCTTCGGCGCGCTGTTGTTCAGCGCCGCGCACATTCTGTGTCAGCCGCGCGATGTCGGCGCGGTAGGATTCCACCAGCCGGCGCATGTCCTCCCGTTCCTGTTCCAGGCGGGCGTTGGTCTGGGTCAGTTCCGCCACGCTGGTGCTTTGGGCTCCGGTGGCCTTCTCGGCCTCGGCCGCACGGTTCTGCATGGCCGCGAGCTCTCCCCGGGCCTGCTCCGCTTCCAGCCGCGCCTTGCCGAGCTGATCGCCAACGGCCTCAAGTTGTTTTTGCAGGACGGCCTTTTCATCCGTCGCCTCACCAAGTTGAGCCAGGCGCTCATCTGTCAGCTTCTCGTTCTGCTGGCGAAGCTCCCCAACCGCCGCCGTGAGGTCGCGAGCCTCGGCCTGCAGCCTGGCCAATTCCGCCTTGTCTGCTGCCTCGGACTCCTGCGGCCTGGCACTCAGCAGTGCCCGGTTGGCTTCGGTGAGGGATTTGTTGGTCTCGCGCGTGCGGGATAGCTGGGCGGCGAGGGAGGAAATCTCCTTGGCTGAATTATTGCGCTCGTCCTCGATCTGCCCCTCCAGCCCCTTCACTTGAGCCTGCAGGGTGCTGATCTCCATCTTATAGGCATCGGGCTGCGCGGCTGAGACGGCCTGCGCTTGCGCCGCCAGTGCTGCTGCGGTGCTCTTCCGGGCACTGTCCAAATCCTGCTCCACGCGATCATTGGCCGCCGTCAGCTCGGCGACGGTGGCGTTGAGCTTTTCGACGCTGGCGTTGGCCTTGGCTAATTCCTCGCGGCCGACTCCCGTCTCGGCCTTGGCCGCGCGGGCTGCGGTCAGGTCTTTTTCCAGGCGGTCGTTGGCGCCGGTCAATTCGGCCACGGTTGCCCCGCTCTTTTCCAAGGCTTGATTGACCGCTGTGAGTTGCTTCCTCAAGTCAGCCGATTCCTCAGCCTGGCCGGTGTTCTCCCGGGCCGCGCGCAGCTCGCGTTCCAGCCCGGCGATCCGCGTCTGGGCCTGACCCAGGCTGCGCTGATCCTCGGCGGTCTTGTCCGTCAGGGCCTGCGTCGCCGCCGTGAGCTGTTTCTCCAACTCGACCACGCGGGCTTGCGCTTGGTCCAAATCGCGGCGGTTCCCGTTCATGAAGGACGAGAGTTGCTCACCGTCGCGGGCCAGTTGCTCGTTCTTCTGGCGCATGGCCGCGACTTCCGCGTTGGCCTTGGCTAATTCCTCGCGGGCGGGCGCCGTCTCGGCGCTGGTCGCGCGGGCGGCGGTCAGTTCCGTTTCCAGGCGGTCGTTGGCGCCGGTCAATTCGGCCACGGTTGCCCCGCTCTTTTCCAAGGCTTGATTGACCGCTGTGAGTTGCTTCCTCAAGTCAGCCGATTCCTCAGCCTGGCCGGTGTTCTCCCGGGCCGCGCGCAGCTCGCGTTCCAGCCCGGCGATCCGCGTCTGGGCCTGACCCAGGCTGCGCTGATCCTCGGCGGTCTTGTCTGTCAGGGCCTGTATCCCCTGAGCCGATTTCTCCGCGGCTTGCCGTGCCTCGGCTAATTGCTGCCGCACGGCGGTGAGTTCGGCGGGATCGGGCAATGGGGCGCGGGTCTGCTCGGCTTGTGCCAGCCGGGCGGTGAGGTTGCGGACTTCCTGTGTGGCGGTCTCGACTTGCCCCTGAGCCTGGGCAAGTTTCTGCCGCAAGTCGGCCAGTTCGGCCCCGGCCACGGCTGACTGGGTGGACTTCTCGTTGACGGTCTGCTCCAGCGAGCGGCTCCACTTTTCCAGATCGGCCTTCTCGGCCTGCAGGGTCGCGACCTGCTGCTGCGACTGGGTGGCGGACAGGGTGGCCTGCTCCAGCCTGGCGGTCAGTTGGGCGACCTGCCCGGCATCGGTTGTGTCCGGCGTGGCCGACTTGGTGGGCTGATTGCGCAGGGCTCGTAGCTGGCTGTTGAGTGACAGCAGCTCGCGGGTGGAGCGCTTAACCTCGTCGTTCAGGCGGACGTTGTCCCGCTGCAAAGTAGCCAGGATGGCGGCCTGATCGCCGGTCGCGCCGGGCGAGGCTGGATTGCCGGACTTCGCGGCCATCTCCTGTTGCAGGCGGGTGTTGCCCTCCGTCAATTGCCGGTTGGCTGCCTGCATCCGGGCGAGAGTCTCGTTGGCCTGCGCCAGCTTTGTGGTCAAATCAGCGACCTCTTTCTCCGCGCGCGAATTGTCCACCGTCGGCGCATTGCCACCGGTTTTGGCCCGGGCCGCCTCTTGCTGGGCATCCCTGACCTGCAAGCTCAGCAACGCGACCTCGCGGCCGGCGGCTTCCTTGTCGGCGGTGAGCGCCTGCACCTGCGCCGCAAGGCGTGAGCTTTGCGCGCGCAGTTGCTCAACGAGGCCGGCCGACGCGCCGCCTTGGGCGACCTGTTGCTCCAGCCGGGCCTTATCCACCTCAAGTCGCTGGTTGGCCTCGGCCAGTTGGGCATTGGCCTCGCGCGTCTCTTCAAGGACGGCGGTCAGTTCGGGCGCCCGAGGGGTCGGCATGGCTTTGCCGGGTGCGGTCGGCGGAGTTGCCGCGACGGTCGGCGTCGGCACCTTCCCAGCGCGACGATCCGCGAGTAGCTGCGCGGCAGTTGTCCGCTGCTCGGTGCTCATACCCTGGGCCACCATATCCCGTGCAGCGGGGTTGGTGCCGTTTTCCGCCGCTAGGCTGAGCCACACCCAAGCCTGCGCCGGATCCTTGGCGAGGCCGCCACGGCCCTCGACCCACATGAGCCCGTAATTATTCTGCGCGGCCGCGAAGCCCTGCTCGGCGGCGGCCCGGTAATAACCTGCGGCCGCGGCCTCATTCTTGGGCACGCCGCGTCCATCTTCCAGCAGCAGGCCGAGATTGTATTGGGCCCGGGAAAAGCCGCGATCAGCCGCCTGTTTATACCAGCGCGCAGCCTGGGTCTCGTCCTTTTTAACCCCCCGACCCGCCTCATAGGCCAGCCCGAGGTTGAACTGCGCCTCCACGATGCCCTTCTCCGCCGCCTGCTTGAACCACAGGTTGGCTTCGAACAAATCCTGCCCAATGCCGCGCCCCGTGGCATACATGTTGCCCACGTTGTATTGCGCCGGGCCAAAACCCTGCTCGGCGGCCTGCAGGTAGAGCTTGAAAGCTTCCCGCTCATCAGCGGGCACGCCATGGCCCAGTTCGTGGGCCAGCCCCAGGTTGTATTGCGCCTGGGCGAAACCCCTCTCGGCAGCCCGGCGATACCATTTCAGCGCCTCCGTGTAATCCTGCTTCAAGCCGGCCCGCCCTTCGTTGTAGGCGTTGCCGAGCGCGTTCTGCGCATCGCTGTCAGCCTGCTCGGCGCGGGCACGCACCTTTTCCAGGTCAAACCCGCCTTGCGCCCAACCGGTCAGCCAGCCGAGACTGGCGATAAGCGCGATGCGGCCAAAGGTGCCGCTATTGCTAAGGGAGACTCGGGCGAGGGATGGCGCGGCTGGTTTCGGCACGGACTCATGTTAAGGAGAAAACCCTACATGGGAGCAAGGCTGCATCAACCATCCCATGGATGATTTTTTTGTCCGGCGGGCAGAAGGTCGCGAGCGCGCCCGAGAGCCGGGCTTGGCCGCCGATTACAAAATAATAGGGACAAAGCCGCAACCGACCGTCTCGCGCTGCGGCAGGTTGGCCGGCCCCGTCCTTCGCGTAAAGCGGATGCGACACCCGCTTCGGTTTCCGGTATTCCTGCAGGAGGTGCAGGTTGGTCGGCGCCAACTGGAGCGCCTGCTCAATGCCCTGCTGCCACTCCTCGCGGGAGCAATCGCTGCCCAGCACCACACTGCGCGCGCCCCACGCGGTCTCGTGGAAGCCGGAAATCTTGATGATCAGGTCGCGCTCCTTCTGCGAGGCCCCCGCCAAGTCACGCCAGTCATTGAGCAACCGCCCGCCAACTATCGGGCCATCCAGCACTGCCCCGGGGGGCAGGGGCGCGGGATCCATGACCCATGATCGCGGGATCAGTCGCTGGAGCAGTTTCAACGTGCGCGCATCCAGTGATTCGGCCCAATAATCGCGCAGCCGATGATGGTGGAAGAGCGCCAGTGCCAGCTTCTCCTCCTGAAATGCCCGCATCGGCGGGGCGATGGCCACCGTGCCGCCGGCCCACGCCTCCAGGATCTCGCGCCCGACCTTGACGTTGGCCCAGTCAAAGAGCTCGAAGAAGCGGTAGATGATGTCGATTTTTTCAGGCGTGCCCTCGACGTCAAAACACAACTCGCTGCCGAGCGGAAACACCTCGTCCGGCCGCAGACAATAGACCCGCCGCCCCATTCGCTGCAGTTGCTCGGCCAGCCAGAACATTTCGGGCCGGTAGGTCGCGGCCTCGTCGCTCACCAGAATCGCGATGAGCGGATTCCGCACCGTCGGCCGCAGTGCGGCAAGCGAGGCATGGAAATTCTCCACCATCGCGCCGCCGTGGCCGAGCACTGCGGAATCCGTGTCCCCACCGTAAAGCTTGTTGAGGAAGGCCGTCAGCCCGATGCCCCCGGGCACCGAATCGAGTTCCGTCAGAGCGAAACCGTCGTCCGTCAGCAGCAGATCCGGCCGGAGCACGGTGGGAAACAAACCGCGGTTCTTCGGGTCGCGGGCGTGGGCCACGAGTCCGGCCGGCTTGCCGCGATCCAGGTAATCGGCCACCCATGGCGCGAGCAGCGGTTTGTTGCGGAGGAGGTTCTTGCCCGCGGCTGAGCGGAGATAGAGTGTTTCCAACGCGGTGTGAAACTCGAGGCAGGCCGTGCCGATCGCCTCCAGTTCGGTCACCTGATCCGGCGTCAGCGGCCAGGCCGCGGGCGAGAGCTGCCAGGTCTTGTCCTCGAACAGCGACTGCGCTGCGAAGGCGGCGCGGAGGGTTTCGTGGGCGAGGGCAGACATGGGATCAGAGGACAGAAGTCAGAGATCAGAGGTCAGACCCGGAAAATCGCAACTCCTCGGGTCATACAGTTCCCGTGCTGTTAATCTGACTTCTGACCTCTGTCCTCTGTCATCTGTCATCCGGTCAGTCATCCAGCTGGATGTCCTTGTTGCGGTGCCGCGGGCAG
The DNA here is from genome assembly GCA_035434005.1 of Lacunisphaera sp. Classification (GTDB taxonomy): domain Bacteria; phylum Verrucomicrobiota; class Verrucomicrobiia; order Opitutales; family Opitutaceae; genus Lacunisphaera. The sequence goes on along the minus strand of DAORVZ010000005.1, from coordinate 3,815 downwards.
CCGGCACGAAGCCAGCCGTAGATGAAGCGATCGAGGTCGCCGTCGAGCACGGCCTGCGTGTCGCTGGTGCTCACGCCGGTGCGAAGGTCCTTCACCATCTGGTAGGGCTGGAGCACGTAGCTGCGGATCTGCGCGCCGAAGCCGATCTCGCCTTTCTCGCCGTAGAACTTGTCCATCTCGGCGCGTTGCTCGTCCTGGCGCTTTTCGTAGATGCGGGCCTTGAGCACCTGCATGGCGGCGGCCTTGTTCTTGATCTGCGAGCGCTCGTTTTGACACACGACGACGAGCCCGGTGGGCGCGTGCGTGAGGCGCACGGCGGAGTCGGTGGTGTTGACGCCCTGGCCGCCCTTGCCGGAGGAGCGGTAGACGTCCACGCGCACATCCTCCTCCTTCACCTCCACGTCGATTTCCTCGGTGATCTCGGCGACCACGTCGACGGCGCAGAACGAGGTGTGGCGGCGCTTGTTGGAGTCGAAGGGGCTGATGCGCACGAGGCGGTGCACCCCGCGCTCGGCCTTGGCGTAGCCGTAGGCGTTCTCACCCTTGATGAGGATGGTGGCCTTGGAGATGCCGGCGGTGTCGCCCGGCTGCACATCCATCAGCTCGACCTCGAACCCGCGGCGCTCGCACCAGCGGGAATACATGCGGAAGAGGATGTCGGCCCAGTCGTTGGACTCCGTGCCGCCGGCACCGGCCTGGATGCTGAAGATGGCGTTGTTGCGGTCGAACTGGCCGGTGAGGAACGAGGCGATCTCGAGCTTGTCGAGCTCCTCGACCATGGCGGGCACCGAGGTGTTGAGCTCCTTGGCGTATTCCTCCTGCTCGGCGGGGGTCGAGGCCTCGACCAGCTCGACCATGACGGCGACGTCATCGAGGCGCCTCTGAAAGGCCACCAGGCCGCCGATGGTGCGCTTCAGGCCGTTGACCGTCGCGATGTGTTTCTGGGCCTTCTCGGTGTTGTTCCAGAACTCGGGGGCGCCCATCTGCGCCTCCATCGCCTCTATCTCTCGCTGCTTTTGTTCGACGTCAAAGAAACCTCCATAAGTAGCCGGCGCGCTTCTTTATGTTGTCGATGTGGGAAAAGGTTTCGGGTGCGATCATGGACGGCCCCTACCCTTGGCAGCGGGGCCGCCTCCGCAAGCGGAAACTCGGGCACAAAAAAGGCCATCCGAGCAGGACGGCCTTCGCGCGTCGAAGGGCCTTCAGACAAAGGCCCCGGCGAACCACTTCTGGAAATGCGCGCCGACCACGGGCAGCGGCTTCTGCTGGCCGTTGATGGCCGAGATCAACCCCATTATCCAGAGGACAAAGAAGGCGATCCAGACGAGCGGGGCCAAAACCAGGAGCGACAGATTTACGACCGGAATGAAGCCTACGACCATCATACCCATCCAGACGGCGATGCTGGCGACCAAAAGACCCAGCGACTGGCGCAGGTGGTAGGCGCCCAAGGCTGTCTTCTTGCCGTTGTGCATGATAATCGCGATGACGATGCCGACACCGAACAGGATCGGCGTGATGTAGGCGAGCAGGGCGATCGTGGTATCTTCCTTGGCGGGTGGCGGAGTGTCGGACGGATTGGACATGTAGGGGGTGGGTTGAGTGTGCTGGATGACTGACCGATGCGCGCAGCGTGGAGGGCTGCGCCGTGAACGTCAACGCCTCGCGTGGGTTCACGTCCCGGCCAGTCAGCTCCTAACCCCGCACGGTGCCGTCCGCCTGTTCAGCCAGGAAGCTGCCGTAGGTTCGGGCGACACCCTCGCGCACGCCGATCTGGGCGCGCCAGCCTAGCGCGGTGAGCTTCGAGACATCCATCAGCTTGCGCGGCGTGCCGTCGGGTTTGGTGGCGTCCCACACGATCCTGCCCTTGAAGCCGACAACCTCGGCGACGATCTCCGTGAGTTCCTTGATGGTCACGTCGGTGCCGGTGCCGACGTTGATCAGGTCGGGCGGGTTCGCCATATTCAGCAGGAAGGCGCAGGCGTCGGCCAGCTCGTCCACGTGGAGGAACTCGCGCTTCGGAGAACCGGTGCCCCAGGCGGCGACCTCGGCTTTGCCCGCCTGCTTCGCCTCGTGGAACTTGCGGATGAGCGCGGGCATCACGTGCGAGTTCTGCAGGTGGTAGTTGTCGCCGGGACCGTAGAGATTGGTCGGCATCGCCGAGTGGTAGAGCACGCCGTGCTGCTTGCGGTAATACTCGCAGAGCTTCAGGCCGGCGATCTTGGCGATGGCGTAGGCCTCGTTGGTCGGCTCGAGCGGCCCGGTGAGCAGGCAGCTCTCGGGCATGGGCTGCGGGGCGAGCTTCGGGTAGATGCAGGAACTGCCGAGGAACAGGAAACGCTTCACGCCGGCCGCGTAGGCGCCGTGGATCGTGTTGTTCGCAATGGCCAGGTTGTCGTAGAGGAAGTCCGCCGGATAGGTGTTGTTCGCGTGGATGCCGCCGACCTTGGCTGCGGCCATGATGACCGCGTCTGGCTTCTCGGCCGCGAGGAAGGCCGCCACCGCCGCCTGGCTCGTCAGGTCGAGCTCTTGCCGCGTGCGCAGCAGGAGCGTGACGTCGGGCTCCGGCTGGAAGCGGCGCACGAGAGCGCCGCCCACCATGCCGTTATGTCCTGCGATATAGAGTTTCATGGTGCAGTAGTGAGTAGCGGGTAGTGGGTAGCGAGTAGAAAGGCTGATGCGACTGTTCGGTTCATTAGCTCGCTACCCGCTACTCGATCCTCGCTACTTCAGCTCAGGGTTTCGGCAGGCTGGCGATCTGGGCCTCGCGCTTGGCGAGTTCGAGGTCGGCCTCGGTCATGATCCTCACGAGTTCCTTGAACTTCACCTTGGGCTCCCAGCCGAGCTGCTGCTTCGCCTTGGCCGGGTTGCCGATGAGCAGCTCGACCTCGGCGGGGCGCTCGTAGCGGGCGTCGTATTTGACGTATTTCTCCCAGTCGAGGTTCAGCAGGCCGAAGGTCTCCTGGATGAACTCCTTGACGGTGTGCGTTTCGTTCGTCGCGACGACGTAATCGTCGGGTTTGTCCTGCTGGAGCATGACCCACATCATCTCGACGTATTCCTTGGCGTAGCCCCAGTCGCGCTGGGCGTCGAGGTTGCCCATGTAGAGCGACTCCTGCAGGCCCAGCTTGATGCGGGTGGCGGCGCGGGTGATCTTGCGGGTGACGAAGGTCTCGCCGCGGCGCGGGCTCTCGTGGTTGAAGAGGATGCCGCTCGACGCGTGCAGGTTGTAGCTCTCGCGGTAGTTCACCGTCAGCCAGTGGGCATACATCTTGGCGCAGCCGTAGGGCGAACGCGGCCAGAACGGGGTGGCCTCCGTCTGTGGCACCTGCTGGACCTTGCCGAACATCTCGGACGAGGACGCCTGGTAGAACCGGCACTTCTTGACGAGGCCGGCCTCGCGGATGGCCTCGAGGATGCGGATGGAGCCGAGGCCGACGACATCGCCGGTGTATTCCGGGATGTCGAAGGACACGCGCACGTGCGACTGCGCGCCGAGGTTGTATATCTCGTCCGGCTGGAGCTCGTAGAGAAGCTTCACCATCTGCACCGAGTCGGCGAGGTCGCCGTAGTGAAGGAAGAGCTTCACGCCGTTGACATGCGGGTCGCGGTAAAGGTGGTCGATGCGGCTCGTGTTGAAGGTCGAGGCGCGGCGGATGATCCCGTGCACCTCGTAACCCTTCGCCAGCAGCAGCTCGGCGAGGTAGGAACCGTCCTGGCCGGTGATGCCGGTAATCAGGGCTTTTTTCATAGGTAAGTGAGAGCTAGCGGGATGTTGCCACCACAGGCAAGCCGGGGGTTAGCCGAGCGCGGCC
>DAORVZ010000004.1:0-14514 GCA_035434005.1 Lacunisphaera sp. | reverse complement strand
GGGTGGCGGCCATCGAGGAGAAATTGACGATATTGCCGCTCTTCTGTGCCGCGAAGGTCTGCGCGAACACCAGCGAAGGCAGCACCGTGCCGTCAAGGTTGAGCCCGAGCACCTGCCGGTAGGCGGAGAGGTCGAGATCGAGGAAAGTCTTGTCCGGAGTGATGACGGCACCCGGCTGGTTGCCGCCGGCGGCATTGACGAGGGCGTCGATGCGCCCCCAACGCGCCACGATGGCATCCCGCACGCGTTCGAGTCCGGCGCGATCAAGCACATCGCAGGAAAAGCCGGCGGTTTCGCCGGACAAACCCTTGGTATCGGCCAGCGCGCGGTCGAGCTTGGCCTGATCGCGGCCGAGGAACACCACGCGCGCCCCCTGCCCCGCGAGGTAGCGGGCGGCGGAACCGGCGAGCACACCGGTGGCCCCGGTGACGACAATCACGCGGCCGTTGAGATCGAAGAGTGAACGAGGGGCGGTGGAAGCGGACACAGGCACATGGTCTAGGCACCGCGCGCGAGTCGGCAATGTCTGTTTTCCGGCCAGCGGCAGCGCCCACGAAGGCAGCGTGTCCTAACTGGCCAAAAAGGGGTTGAAGCGCCGCTCGTTGGCGGCCGTGGTAAGGGGCCCGTGCCCGGGAGCGATTATGGTATCATCCGCCAGCAGGGCCAGAATGCGCCGGGAATGCGTCAACTGCCGCTGGCAGCAGAAATAACCGCCGCCCAGCGAACCCGCGAAGATGAGGTCGCCCGAGATCAGCAGGCCCGGGCCGCTCACGCCGGTCGTGTCACGGATCAGGTAGCAATTATGCTCGGCGGCGTGCCCCGGGGTGTGGAACGCGGTGACCGAGATGCGATCATAATGCACCGTCTCCCCCTCCCCCAGCCCGCGGCACTGCGACCACCGGCCGTTGGCCGGCCCGTAGAAATGATCCAGACCGGTCTCCTGCAGCACAACCTCCAGGCCGCCGATGTGCTCGGCTTCGTAGTGGGTCAAATAGACCGACTCCAGCTGCTGGATGCGTGCCGGCCAGGCGCGGTGCAACTCGGCGTGGCTGGCCCCGGTGTCGAACAGGATGGCGGTATCGCCGCCAGTGGAGACGACGTAAGCGTTGGCCACGCCGACCCCGAAGGGCATGTGCAGCGGATGCACGAGAAAGGGCAGACCGGTGAGCTCGGCCTCCGGGTAGGCACCCTGCGCCAGGGCGTTAAGCCCGACCTCGTTCAGGTCGAGCACGCGGGCGAGCCGGCCAATTTCGGCCTGCGTCAATTCCGGACGGTAATCCAGCGCGTCTTGCAGCCGGCCGGAGTCCACACCGGCCGCCAGGGCCAAACCCTCGATCGAGAGCGGCACATTGCGCGCGGCTTTCTCCAGCACGTCGCCGAGTTCGTCCTCCAGCGCGGGTTTGTCGGGTGATGGGGGCACCAAAGCAAGGTAGAAACAAAGGCGGACGGAGGGAAGACTGAAGCACCACCAACCATTTTACAGCAAGTCGCAGAGATCGCGGAGCCCCCAATACCCGATCGTTCTCTGCTTCCTCGGCGCCTCCTGTGAAAAATGATTTTGGATTGCCTGAGCAAAAAGAATTTCCCTTCACCAAGAATTCTTGCACCGTCGCGACATGGACGCCGTTCAGCAGGAGGTCACCGACATCTTCATCCGCACCAAAGCACTGCTTCAGGGGCACTTCGTCCTGCGCTCGGGGCTGCACAGCGGGCATTTCTTCCAGTGCGCGCAGGTCTGCCAGGACATGCCGGCGGTGGAACGCCTCGGCACCCTGTTGAAACAAAAGCTCGGCGGGCTCGCCTACGATACCGTCCTGGCACCCGCGATGGGCGGGCTCGTCATCGGCCAGGAAGTGGCCCGCCAGTCCAAGTGCCGGTTCATCTTCACCGAGAAGGAGAACAACATCCTCGTGCTGCGGCGCGGCTTCACCTTCAAGCCGGACGAGAAGGTGCTCGTCGTCGAGGACGTCATCACCCGTGGCGGCCGCGTGCAGGAGTGCCTCGACATCGTGCAGAAGCATGGCGGCACGGCGGTCGCGGTGGCGGTGCTGGTGGATCGCAGCGCCGGCCAGGCGAAATTCGAGGTGCCCTGCCTTTCGCTGCTCGAGATGAGCTACCCGACCTACGCGGCGGACAAGGTGCCCCCCGCGATGGCGAAGCTCCCGGCGACCAAACCGGGGAGCTGACAAAAAGGCGCACCTTTCGGGTGCGCCTTCGGTTTGAAAACCCGGTGATATTCAGCGGACAATGAACGTCACGATGCGGCGCCCACCGCGGTAGTAATACGACGCAAGGTTGCGGCCGTCGCGCAAGGCGCGCTTGGCGGAGGCCAAGTCGCTGACCGGGATGCGGTTGATCGTCTCGATCACGGCGCCCGGCGGGAAGATCTCGCGGTAGGGCGAAGAGGCGCCGATGTCGGTGATCAACAGGCCCTCGACGCTCGGGTCGATGCGGCTCTCGCGGCGCGCGGCGTCGCTGAGAGGCGAGACGGACAGGCCGGGGAGCAGTTCGCCATCGGGAGCCTTGTCGTCCGGCAGCGCGGCCAGAGTGGCCTCAGCGGTCTGCGTCTGGCCGTCGCGGATAAACTTCACGGCGATCTTGGTGCCCGGCGGGGTCTGGGCGATGACGAGCCTCAGGTCGTCGCGCGAGGTGACGGGTTTTTGGTCGACGGCGACAATAATGTCCTCCCGCTTCAGGCCGGCCTTGGCGGCCGGACCGTCGGCGGGATTGAGGTCGGTGATGATGACGCCCTTCTGGTCGCGCTTGAGGCCGAAGGACTCGGCCATGTCAGCGGTGACAATGTCGGTGGAGACGCCGAGGTAGCCGCGCGCCACCGTGCCGGTGTCAATCAGGCTGTGCATGATGCTGCTGGCCAGATTGACCGGGATGGCGAAGCCGATGCCGATGTTGCCCGATGACGTGGAGATGATGGCGGAATTGATGCCGACCAGGCGGCCGCGCGCATCGATCAACGCGCCGCCGGAGTTGCCCTGGTTGATCGCGGCGTCGGTCTGGATGAAGTCCTCGTAGCCGCCGACCTCGTCGAGGATGCCAACGCGGCGGCCGGTGGCGGAGACGATCCCCATGGTGACGGTCTGGCCGACGCCGAGCGGATTGCCGATGGCGAAGACCACGTCGCCCACCCGGAGCTTGCTGCTGTCGGCGAGCGTAGCTGCGGGCAGGTTGGTGGCCTCGATCTTGATGACGGCCACATCGGTCTTAGGGTCGGTGCCGATGACCTTGGCGGTGAACTCACGCTCGTCGTTGAGCATGACTTTCACCTCGTCGGCCTCCTCAACCACGTGATTGTTGGTGATGATGAAGCCGTCGGTGGAGATGATGACACCCGATCCGAGGCCGCGCTGCTTCTGCTCGCGCCCCTGCACGCCGAACTGGCGATAGAACTCCGGCACCTGCTGGCGCACTATCTTGCTGGAGTAAACCGAGACGACGGCGGGGCGGATGGTCTCCAGGGCGTCGGCGTAGCTGGTGACGACCGTCTTGGATTCGCCGATCGGCGTGGCATCGACCTTCAGCGTGGGCCGCTTGAGAGCGGGTTTGACCGGGGCCGCCTGGTCGGCGGCCACGAGGCCGACGGCGAGGCTGAGGAGGGCGGCAAAGAGCGCGGAGATGACAGCAACCGACTTGGTTTTCATAGGGAGGTGGAAGCGAACAAAGACATCGGCGAAAGCCGCCGGTTCCGCCCACTGGGCCTAGAACCCCTTGATTTTGAACAGGCTGGTGACGCTCTCGTTGGTGTTGATGCGCAGGATGGCCTCGCCCAGCAGAGGGGCGATGCTCAGGACGGTGATGGGCAGGCCGCGGGTGTCGATCGGCACCGAGTTCGTGGTGATGAGCTCGTCGATCAGGCCGCCCGCGAGGCGCTCGTAGGCTATCTCATTCAATACGCAGTGACTGACTGCGGCGCGGATGCTCCGGGCGCCATGCTCCTTCAGTATCTTGGCCGCAGCAGTCAGGGTGCCGGCGGTCTCGGTGATGTCGTCCACGAGCAGCACATCGCAGCCGGCGACCTCGCCGACAATGCTCATTGCCTCGACGGTGGTGGCGCTCTTGCGTTTCTTGGCCACGAGGCCGAGGGAGGCGCCGAGCACATCGGCGTAGGCGGACGCCATCTTCATGCCGCCGACATCGGGGGAGAAGACGACGAGGTTGTTGCTGCGCTTGGTGGCGAGATATTGGAAGAAAACCGGCGAGGCGAAGAGGTGGTCAACCGGGATGTCGAAGAAGCCCTGGATTTGCTGGCTGTGCAGGTCCATCGCCAGCACGCGGTTGGCGCCGGCGGACATCAGCAGGTTGGCCACCAGCTTTGCGGTGATCGGCACGCGGGGCTGATCCTTGCGATCCTGCCGGGCGTAGCCGTAGAAGGGGATGACGGCCGTGATGCGCTGCGTCGAGGCGCGCTTGGCCGCATCGATCATGATGAGCAGCTCCATCAGGTGATGGTTGGTCGGCGGGCAGGTCGACTGGATGAAATAGCAGTCCGCGCCGCGGATGTTCTCGTTGATCTTCACGAACGACTCGCCGTCGGGGAAGCAGGTGACGGTGGCGTCGCCGAGCGGGACGCCGATGGACGAGCAGATTTCCTCTGCAAGTGCGCGGTTGGATGAGCCGGAGAATATCTTGAGCTTCGTGTCCCTCATGGTGGCGGAGGCGTGGTAATGGAGATGGGCGAAAGCGGGAAGTTTATTCGGGCATTTTCTCCAGCGCCGCGACTCGCTTGAAGAGGTCGGGCAGGCGCTGGTGGAGCACGGCGATGCGGCGCTCCAGCATATAGGGGATGGCGGGGTTTCCGTTTACGTAGGCACCGGCCGGGAGGTCGGAGGCGATGCCGGCCCGGCCCCCACCCTTGCTGCCCTTGCCCAGGGTGATGTGCCCGCCCACGCCGGCCTGGCCGCCCAGAATCACGTAATCCTCCAGCGTGGTGCTGCCGGAAATGCCGACCTGGGAGCAAAGGATGCAGTGTTTCCCGATGACGACGTTATGGGCGACCTGCACGAGATTATCGATCTTGGTGCCCTCCCCGATGACCGTCCGACTGAACCGGGCGCGGTCGATGGTGGAATTGGCGCCGATCTCGACGTCGTTCTCTATAACCACCACGCCGATCTGCGGGATTTTCTCGTGGCGACCCTTGACGAATTCATAGCCAAAGCCGTCCGAACCGATGACCACGCCGGGCTGGAGCTGCACCCGGTTGGCAAGCGAGCAACCGGCGGCGACCACGACCCCCGGCATCACCCAGCAACCTTCGCCGATGTGCGCATCGCTGCCGACAAAGACGGACGCCTGCAGCACGCTCCCGGGGCCGATGTTCACCCCCGCCTCGATGACACACAGGGGGCCGACATGAGCCGTGGCATGGATGCGGGCGGTCGTCGCCACCACGGCACTTGGGTGGATGCCCGGCACGGGCTTGGGCCAGAGAGTCTGCGCGATGCGGGCGCACACTTGGGCCAGAGCCACCGAGGGATTCTCGACGAAAAGGAATATCTGATCCGGCCTGGGCTCACCTGAATAATCCAACGGCAGCAGCAGCACGGAGGCTTCGCTGGCCGCGACCTGCGGCCGGTATTTGGCGTTGCCAAGGAAGGACAGGTCGCCGGCGCGCGCCGACGTCAGCGATGCGATGTCGCGAATCAACTGATGGGTGGTCCCAGCCGTGCGTTGCGCGCCGACGATGGCGACGATCTCGGCGGGAGTGTAGGCAACCTGCATGGGCACAAAAAAGCCCTGTTCGCTGGAACAGGGCTTGGCAAGAGTTCTTACGGCTTCTTGGCCGGGTCGGCGGGCTTGCTGACATTTGGCACCGTGAAGCCTGGTGACGGGCTCGTGGTGGCCGGCGGGACGGCCGGTGTCGTGGCGGCCGGATTGGCCGCAGTCGCCGGACGGTCCTTGTTCTCTTCGGCCAGCACCTCATCGGTAATGTCGTAGGCCGGGTCGGCGTAGAGCACGACCGGGATCCGGAAGGCGGAGGGGCCGGACTTGTCGAGAACGAGGGTGGCACCCTTGCGCCTAGCGATTTCGTTCACGGTTTTGGTGATGTCCCCAAGCAGCAGGTCCCGGTGGGTGGCGATGCGCTGCGAGAGGGAGCTCTGCGTGTCACGAAGGAAGTTCTGCAGATCGGCCTGCTTGCGCTGGATATCCTCCAGCTTCTTCTGGGCGGCCTGTTCGGCCTTGGTGCGGGCGTCGGCGTTCAGGAGTGAGTTTTTCGCCTGCTCGGCCAGCTCTTTGTATTCATCCACCATGGTCTGGCCCTGCTTGCGGAGTTCCTCGGCCTGTTCGCGGGCCTTTTGCTCTGCGTCGAGGAATTTGGCATTGGCCTCTTTGGATTTGTAGTGGCCGTCGAAGACCTTGCCTATGTCGACGGTGATCAGTTTCAGCGCCGGCTGGGCGAGCAGGGTGGTGGAACCGGCGGCCAAGGCAGCCATGGCCAAGAGGGGACGGAGCAGCTTGTTCATAATTGAGGAGGAGGTTGACGGATTAGAAACGGGTGCCAAACGAGAAGTTAAACTGCGAGCCTTTCTTGTTGAACTTGTCCCCGGTGAGGGGGATGCCGAAATCGAGGCTGAGCGGGGCGCCGGCCACGAAGAGGCGGAGGCCAAAACCGAAGTTGTCGTTGTATTCCGCCGGGCTGAAATCGTAGGGATCGGTGTTTACGAAACCGGCGTCGTAGAAGACGGCGAAACGCACCGGCTTCACTATATCCATCGAATACTCCAAGCTGAGGAAGCCGTAGGTGTTGCCACCGGTGGGCTCGCCCGACGGATCCTTCGGGCCGACGGTGCGAAACTCAAAGCCGCGCAGGGTCTGCGGTCCGCCGAGGAAGTAGCGATCATAGAACGGCACGCCCGGCCGGAATGGCGCGCTGGTCACCGGCAGCCCTGTCAGGGGATCGGTGATGGTGCGGGTCTGCAGTTCATCGCTCTTTCCGAAGCTGTCGACCACGCCGACGCGGCCGAGCACGGCGAGCACCTGTTCCTGGAACTCGGCGATCGGGAAGAATTTCGAGCCGCGGAACTCCAAGTTGTAATAGTTGTTGTCGCCGCCCAGCGGGCCGCCGGCCACGCCCAGCTCGAGGGTGCCGTAATTGCCGCGCGTGGTGTTGATGATCTTGTCGCGCGAGTCCTGTGTGAGGGACAGGGACACCTTGGACGTGGTCGAATTGCCCTCCGCAAAGAGGATCTGGTTCGGGGCCGACGGCGACACGTTGGCGATGTCGACGATCTGGTAGGTGTAGGCCAAGCGGCCTTCCAGCCAGTTGAACAGCCGCTTGCGCAGGTAGACCTCGCCGCCGGTGCGGATTTCCTCGTAGAAGGAGCTGTTGTAGTCGGAGGTCTGCCGGTAGATTTGGAAACCGAGGGCCAGTTCCCGCTCCAGCAGATAGGGCTCTTCGAAAGCGAGGATGATCTCGCTGGATTGTGAGCCGATCTGGAAGCGGAGGCGGAATTTCTGCCCATCGCCCTGGAAGAAGGAACGGCGGTTGAAGAGGTCGAAATTGGACTGCGTGACCTCGGCAAAAACCACCGCGCGCTCCAGCGAGCTGAAGCCCGCGCCAAAGGTCAGGTTGCCCGTGCGCGCCTCCCGGATCGAGACCTTCAGGTTGCGGCGACCGGGAATATTAGTGGACTCGTCGGTGACGTTGACGGGCTCCTCGAAGAAGCGTGTGTTTTCAAGGCGCAGCTTGCTGATCTTCATCCGCAGCGAGTCAAAGACATCGCCGGGGCCCAGGACGAGCTCGCGCAGGATGACAATGCTCTTCGTCTTGGTGTTGCCCTCGATGATGATCGACTCGACTTGGAATTTCTCGCTCTCGTTTACCTGATACTCGATGTCGATATCGCCGGTCGCTAGGTTGGGCTTGCGCACCAGCCGCACGCGCGTCTGGAGATAGCCGACCTGACCGTAGAATTCCTCCAATGTCTCCACATCCTTGTCGAGCTTGGAGGGCACGAAGGTCTGGCCCTTCTTTTGCCGCGGCACGAGGCGGAGGATCTTGTCCGAGTAAACCTTGTTCCCCTTGAAACTGATATCGCCGATCTTGTAGAGTCGGCCCTCGTTGATGCGGATCGTGATGACTAGGCGTTCGGGCTTGGGATAGTCAAAGGTGATCTTGTCCTCCGCGATCTCGACGTCGAGGTAGCCCTGCTCGTTGTAATAGTCGCGTAGCTTGCCGAGATCCTCGTCGAACTCGTCGTCCTTCAACCGGCCGCCGCCGGTGAGCCAGGAGAAGGGGTGCCATTTCTTGGTCTCCATCTCCTTGCGCAGCTTCTTGGCCTTGACGTGGTCATTGCCGACAAAATTGATGGCGGCGATCTTCACGCGAGCTCCCTCGCGAATCTTGAAGGTGACGGTGCCGAAGCCATTCTGGCGGTCACGGTCGATGCTGTAGGTGACCTGGGCCTGATTGTAGCCGCTCTTCTGGTAGAACTCGTAGATTTTCTGCGCGTCTTCCTTGATTTGCCGCTCATCGAGCGCGCCGTTGGCGGCCGATTTGATCTCCTTGGTCAGGCGGCGGTCCTTGTAGGCCTTGGCCCCCTCGAATTTCACCGCCAGGACACGAAACTTGGGCGTCACCTCGAAAACAAAGTTCACCACGTTGCCGGTGGCCTGCTCCCTCTTGACCTCAATGAACTCAAACAGACCCGTCTTGTAAAGTGAGCGGATGTCACGGTCGAGCAGCGCCTCGTCCATGTCGGTGTCCTCGCGCAGGGCCATGTTGGCCCGCACGATCTGCTCGCTGATGTTGGCCATGCCGACGAACTTGATCGTGATGGTGCCCACCCGGTAAATCGGGCCGGTCTGCGCGGCCGCATGGGCGGCCGCGGGATCAGCTTGGGCCCGCAAGCTGGCAACGGCGGAAAAGGCAAAGATGGCGGCGAGGAGAACCCTCATAAAAGGGTTACAGGGTGAAGTTTTCAAAGCGCGTAATTTCTTGAAGGAAAGTTAGTTTCAAATCTCCTACCGGCCCGTTGCGTTGCTTGGCAACGATTAAATCCGCGGCACCGGCTGCGGTCTGGAATTTTTCGTCGGCATCTTTGGGGCGGGATAACATGAGCACCACGTCGGCGTCTTGCTCGATGGAGCCGGATTCGCGCAAATCCGACAGGCGGGGGGTGCGATTCTCCTTCTCCGAAGAGCGGTTAAGCTGGCTTAGGACTAGAACCGGCAGATCTAGTTCCTTCGCCATCGCCTTTAATCCCCGTGAGACCTCGGCGACTTGCTGTTCGCGGGGGGCGCTGGAATCGGTGCCGCTGGCCAGCTGGAGATAGTCCACAATGATCATGCCCAACTTGCGGCGGGCGTAGATGCGGCGGGCCTTGGCGCGCATCTCCATGATGGTCAGGTTGCTCGAGTCGTCGATCAGAATGGGGGCTTTTTTGAACTCTTCGGCGGCCTGACCGAGGGCGTTGACCTCATGACCGTCGCGGCTGACGAGACCGTCGCGCAACAACTTCATGTTCACCCGCGAACGGGAGCAGAGCATGCGCAGGGCGAGCTGCGAGGAGCTCATTTCCATCGAGAAGATCAGGGTGGCCACCGGTTCGCCCTTGCCCGACTTCGGGAGCGCGGCGGCTTCGGCGATGTTCAGCGCGAAGCTGGTCTTGCCCATCGAGGGCCGGGCGGCGATGACGATCATTTCCTGCCGCTGGAAACCGAATGTCATCGCATCCAGGTCCTTGAAGCCCGAGGTCACGCCGGTCAGCTCGCCCTTCTTCATGAGCAGCTTGGCGATGACGGTGTTGGCCTCCTTCACCGACTCCTTGATTTCCTGGGCGCTGTCGCTCACGCGATCCTGCGTGACCTTGAAGAGATCCTGCTCGACCTTGTCCACGAACTCCTCGAGTCCGCCAGTGAACCCGTAGGCCTGTTCGACCGCGCCGGTGGCGGCTTTGATCAGTTCACGCAACAGGTGTTTCTCGCGCACCTTCTCGATGAAATAGCCGGCGTGCGCGGTCGTCGGGATTTTGCCCGTGACCTGCATCAGGTAGGCGAAGCCGCCGACGGCCTCGAGCTGGCGCCGGGTCTTCAGTTCCTCGGCCAACGTCTCGAGCATGACCGCCGCGCCCTTTTGGTAGAGCTCGATGATGATCTCAAACAACAGGCGGTTGGCCGGGAAATAGAACGATTCGGCGGTCAGGCGCGCCTCGAGACAGCGTGCGATGGTGTCGTTGCCATCAAGCAGACAGCAGGCGATGACGTGTTCCTCGGCCTCGGCGCTATGCGGAGGCGATCGGTCCGGTGCCGCGGGCGGAAGCGTCGTCTCTCCGCGGGTGCCGCCCCGGTAGCCTTCGCCCCGCCGATATGGTGTCGCCGTTTCAGCCATCAGTGGACTAGATGTCGCGCCGGGGAAGCCCCGGGGGCAAGACTATGTTATTGGCAGCTTCCTCGGAAGCGGCGGTGAGCAACCGGAACAGGGAAAGGGATGTCATCAGGGCAAAAAAAAGCTGCGATGGTGTCACCGCAGCTTCGTTCGGGAGTCAGCCGCGTCAGGAAGCGGCGGGTTCGATCGGGTTTTCCGAAACAACATCGAAGGTGAGCTCGACGCTGACTTCGGGATGGAGCCGGATTTTCACCTCGTGCTTGCCGAGGGTCTTGATCGGCTGGCCGAGATGGATGCGGCGCTTCTCCACGGTGACGCCGGCAGCGGCCAGCTTCTCGTGGATGTCGTTCGCCGTGACGGCGCCGAAAAGTTTGCCGCCCTCGCCCGTCTTCACGGCGATGGCGATGCCCGCCTTTTCAATCTGCTTGGCGAGCGCCTGGGCGCCGTCGAGCTCCTTGGCCTCGCGCAGGCCGCGGGCCTTCTTGAGGGCCTCGACGTGCTTGCGGTTGGCCTGCGTGAGCGGCACCGCCTTGCCCTGGGGCAGGAGGAAATTGCGCGCGTAACCGGCGCGGACTTTGACCTGGTCGCCTTCGGCGCCGAGGCCGTCGACCGGTTTGAGGAGGAGAATTTCGTGATTAGCCATGATCGGAATCTAGTTGGAGTTTGGTTGAAAAGGCGGTGAGGGAGACGGCTCAGAACGGCACGTCTTCGTCGATGTTTTCCTGTGCCGCGGGAGGCGCGGCGGGCTTGGGCGCGCTGCTCGCGCGGGGCGCATAGGTGCGGGCTTCCCCACCCTCGCCACCACCACCGGTCGCACCATCGGCGCGACCGCTGCCAAGGAACTGGAAATTCTCGAGCACGACCTTCATGCGGCTGCGCTTTTCCTTGGTGGTTTTGTCCTCCCACTGGTCGAGGCGCAGGCGGCCCTCGACAAAGAGCGGGCGGCCTTTGGTGCAATACTTCGCGATGGTTTCGCCCTGCTTGCTCCAGGCCTCGATGTCGACGTAGGTGACCTCTTCGCGTTCGCCGCCGGACTCGTCCTTGAACTTGCGGTTCACGGCGAGGCTGAACTGGCAGATGGCGGTGCCTTTCGGCGTGACCCGGAGTTCGGGATCACGCGTCAGGTTGCCGATGAGCATCACTTTGTTGAGATTGGCCATGGGAGGTGGGGCGCGGCGAAAACGCGGTCAGGCGTTCTCGACCAGCGCGCGATAGACGCTGTGGTTGAGCCGCAGGCGCTCGTGCAATTGAGCGGGCGCACCGGCCGGCGCGGAGAAATTCACCTGGATGTAAACGCCCGAGGGGAACTTGTCGTCGGTCTTGCGGGCAAAATCCCGGCGGCCGTTGTTCTCGACGGCGGTGACTTCGCCCTGCACGGCGGTGATTTCTTTCTTCACGCCCTCGATGATGGTCTCGACGGAGTCTTCCTTGCCGCGATTGTCGAGGATGAAGGAGGCTTTGTAGTTACGCTTGGTCTGGCTCATGGTGGTCTCGGCGATTGAGTTGGTTCATGGCTTCGGCGGGCCCGCGGTTGATGAGCAGGCGGAGGCCGTCCACGAAGGAGGTTAGTTTTAGATCGATGATTGTGGTTTGTTCTTTGGAAAATTTCCCGAGCACGAAGTCCTTGATGTCCATCCCCGCAGGACGGGGTTCGTTGATGCCGAGCCGGTAGCGGATGAATCCGCCGCCGAGGTGCTCGAGCAGGCTGGCCACCCCGTTGTGGCCACCGGCGCTGCCGGTGACCGACACCTTCACGGCGCCCGTGGCGATCGTGAGATCGTCGTAGGCCACGATGAGGTCGCTGACGGCGGCCTTGTGGAAGTCGAGCAGGCCGCGCAGGGCGCGGCCGCTGTCATTCATGAAGGTCGACGGCTTGACGAGGAGTCGCGTGACGCCGGGTCGGACATCCCAGCGCGCGGTCTCGGCCTCAAAGCGGGATTCTGATTTCCACTTGAGGCCTTCGGCCGCCGCCAGCGCGTCAACCACGGTGAATCCGAGGTTGTGGCGGGTGGCGGCGTAATCGCGCCCGGGGTTGCCCAGTCCAGCAATCAGCGTGACGGACATGACTCAAAGAACAGTGTGCAAACGGGCCGCGCGCGAGCGCGCGACCCGGGAAACGAAATTACTTCTTGGCGGGCGCGGCGGCCGGTTTGGCACCCGCGGCCGGGGCAGCGGCCTTCGCATCGCCCTTGGCAGGCGCGGCAGCGGCCTTGGCGTCGCCACCGGCAGCAGGCGCGGCGGCGGCACCTGCGGCCGGAGTAGCGGCACCGTCGGCGGGCGCAGCAGCGGCCTCGGGGGTCGCGGCGACTTCCTCGGCTGGCGGCTCGACGCAGGAGACGACCGGCTGGTTGCCTTGATCCAGGAATTCGACACCGGGCAGCGGCTTCATGTCGCTCACGTGCACGGTCTGGCCCAATTCAACAGCGGAGACGTCCACCTCGATGAGGCTGGGCAGATCCTTCGGCAAGCAGCGGATGCGCAGCTGGAAGGACGAGGTCTCGAGGATGCCGCCGCCAACCTTGACACCGGCGGCTTCGCCAACGATGCGCACGGGGACGCGGATCTCGAACTTCTCGTCGGTTTTGACCTCATGCAGGTCGAGGTGGAGATACTTGTCGGTGATCGCGTCGCGTTGGATTTCCTGGAGGAAAGAGAGGGCGGCGGGGCCGGCCTCGCGCTTGAGCTCGATGAGGGCGGCTTGGCCGGCGATTTCCTTGCGGAGCTTCACAAACTCCGGGGCGCTGATCGCCAAGCTCTCGGGCTTGGTGTGCTTGCCGTAGAGGATTGCGGGGATCTTCTCGGCCTTGCGGAGGCGGCGGGAAGCGCTGCGGCCGGTGCCTTCGCGCGTCGTGACAGTAAGCTGGTATTTTTTCATGGTTTCGTTCCCCCTGTGACTCCGGAATTGGAGGCAGGCGTAATGGAAAAGGGAGCCGAGTTGACCGGCCGAGCTGGGACGATGCAACCAAAACTTTGCCCACCGAGGGAGAATTGTGCCTTTTTACAGGAGACCGATGTTGACAAGGCCTTAAGCGAACCTCTTTTTGGCCGTTCCCTTTTGGGAGCCACGTTGCCCGGTAGCTCAGTGGTAGAGCAGGTGACTGTTAATCACTTGGTCGCTGGTTCGATCCCAGCCCGGGCAGCCAATTTGAAATTATCAACAACCGGTTTTGAGATTAATTAACAAACCGAGTAAGTAGTTATAGCGAGAGAGGTTAATCCAGAAAAAATATTAATCAGTAGGGGCCTTGGGTTGTGAGTTTTCTAAACTAAATCGGACTTTTGCCCAGACTTGGGATGGATTTAGCGGCCAACTGATTAACAAGCTCGATTTGAGCATTAGCCAAGTGGGCAATTTCCGTCCTGTCCTGTCCGCTCACTCTGGCAAGTTTTTGGGCTCCTGACCTCGAGAGCGAAATGACGCAGAGAGACCTACCCGATGCTCATTTTTGCCGCAGGTTTCTTGAGGCTAGTGAATGCCGCGAGTTGTTTCTCTGACGGGAGGCGTGCCAGATCCCGCATGCGATTCAGGCTGAATTGGTCGACCTCAGCCGAGGTGCGGAGCTTGGCGAGGCGGGTTTGGATTTCAGGGTGTAGCTTCAGAAGTTGGAGGTGCTGGGTGACCCCGGCGCGAGTGACGGAAAACTTCTTTGCGAGGGCCGCACGGTTTTCAACCGAGCCTTTTTCGAGCAGGGATTGCCAGCGGACCGCGGTGTGGATCGGGTGTTTGGCGGGAGCGGACGATTGGTCGGGTTTCGGAGTGGCGGCGGAGCGGTAGTGTTCCCCCACCCTGACGGTTTGCTGATAGGGAGCGTGGATTGTCACCTCACCGTGCATGGCCCGCGTGAAATCCACCTTGGTCTCCAGGACCATGGCCCGGACGCTCGGGGCGGCGCGCTGGGTGTTGGTTTCGGTGCGGATGGTTTCGTTCATGCCCTCGACGAGTCGCGGGACGTGGAGCCGGAGGGTGACTTCCAACATTCTGACCGGTTCGGGGGATGCCTTAGGCCGGAGGGCGCGTTTGTTCACGTCGATTCGTTCGACGAAGAGGTGCACGAATTCCTTTTGCGTCGCGGCGTCCAACTTGGGGAGAGTTGAGCCGAGGCGATCCAGAGCTTCGAGAATACGTTTTTCGCTCAACAGGGTGGTGTCGCAGGCGTCGAAGATCGCCATGC
>DAORVZ010000003.1:0-14671 GCA_035434005.1 Lacunisphaera sp. | reverse complement strand
GTCACTGTCGGTCAGCGGCACGGCCTCGCCGCCGGTCGCGGGCACGCGCCAGATGCGCCCGGCGCAGGTGAAGGCGATGGTGCTGCCGTCGGGCGAGACGGCCGGGTAACGCAGCCACAGCGCGGGTTTTGGTGACGCTTCCGCCGCCACGAGCCGCGTGGCGAGCAGGACAATCAGGGTCGGCCACAGGTGGGCAGGCATTCTCATGGGGCGCCCACATCACTAGCCACACCGACATCCGCGGCAACCCGGCAAATTGCGGGGGCATGGACCCGGTGGCCACCGCGCTACCACGAATCGCGGCGGCGAGTCCCCTAGTGAATTCTTCGGGTGGCGGGGTATTTTTTCCCCAGCCGTGCCCGGGCTTGCTTCGGGGCGCGGGAGGGGGACGATGGAGGGACTGACCCCGTCGTGAACGCCTCTGCCCCAGCGCCCGACAATCTGGCCCACTTGGAGAGCTCCAAGTGGTTCGCGGCACAGGTGCAGCCGCACGAGGAGGCGCTGCGCGCCTATCTGCGGGGGTGCTTCCCCACGCTGCCGGACATCGACGACTTGGTGCAGGAAACCTACGCCCGGCTGTTGCGCACGCACGCCACCGGGGACGTCGTCGAGGTGCGGCCGTATCTCTTTGCCGTGGCGCGCAACGCCGCCCTGGACCTGCTCCGGCGCAACCAGGTCGTCGCTTTCGAATCACTAGGGGATATGGCCGGGCTGTCCGTGATGGAGGAAAAGCCCGATGCCGCCGAAGCCACAGCCCGCTCCCAGGAAATGGCACTCGTCCACGAGGCGATCGACCTGCTCCCGCCGCGCTGCCAGGAGGTCCTGCGCCTGCGCCGTTTCGACGGCCTGCCCGTCAAGACCATCGCCGCCCGGCTCGGCTTGTCGCCCAAAACCATTGAGGCGCACCTGTGCGCGGCCTTGTTGCACTGCCGCCGTTTCCTCCTCTCCCGCGGCATGTCCCGCGACCGCCTGGCCTCGGCCCGGGGGCCGGCCGCACCCTGAACGCCATGACTGATCCAGAAACACTTCTCCCCGATGCCACGCCCGCCGAGCGGGCCGCCCTGGAATGGTTCCATTGCTGTGGGCGCGGCCTGTCCGCCGCGGAGGAAGCCGAGTTCGAGCGCTGGCTCGACGCGGATCCGGAGCATGCGCGGCTGTTTGCCGAGTTCGATGGCACCTGGGCCTTGCTCGGCGAGTCGCGGCCGGCCGAAGCCGCGGCCCGGGCCCCCGCACACCCCGGCCGCCGGGTGGCCGCAGCACTGGCTGCGGTGGCGACGCTGGCGGCCGCGCTGGCGGTGGGTTATGTCAGCTGGTGGCGGCCGGCCCATTACTCGGCGGAAACGGCCACGGCCATCGGGGGATTGCGCACGCTCGACCTGCCCGACGGCTCGCGGGTGACGTTGAACACGGGCAGCCTCGTCACCACCGCCTTCTCGCCCGAGGTTCGCCGGGTCCGGCTGGAGCGCGGCGAGGCCCATTTTGCCGTCGCGAAGAATCCCGCGCGGCCCTTCGTGGTCGATGTCGCCGGCGTGTCCGTGCATGCGGTCGGCACCGCGTTCAACATCCGCCTCGACGCGAAATCGGTCGAGGTGCTGGTCACCGAGGGCCGGGTGCGGGTGGACGAATCCGTTTCGGGGCGGAGTGTCACCGCCTCCCCGGAATCCCCGACCGCCGACCCGATCCTCACCTCCGGCCGAAAACTGGTCATCGCGCTGCCCGATGCGGCCCAGCCGATCGAGCGCCCGCTGGTGGCGGCGGTGGCCGCTGTCGCACCGGACGAGATGCAGCGGCAACTTGCCTGGCAGGAGCGCCGGCTGGATTTCGTCGCGGTGCCCCTGGTGGAGATCGCGCGCGAGTTCAACCGCTACAACACCCGCCAGCTCCTGATCGGCGACGCCGAGCTCGCGACGAGGCGATTCGGCGGCTCGTTCAAGTCGGATGATCCGGCGGGCTTCGTGCGCATGCTGGAGGAGAACTTCGGCATCGTCGCGGCGGAGCGCGGGAACCAGACGGTGCTCCGGCCCCGGTGAGCGCCGGCGGCCCGCGCCGATGCCACGGTCCCGAAAGATTCCGCTAGGGTTTTCCCGTGGTTCGCCCGTGGAGGTTACAGTCCGTCCGTCACCGGCGGCCCACCCCATGATCCCGACACCCACCCCGTTCGTCCGCGCAGCCCTCGCTGCGCTCGTTTTCCTCTTCGCGGCCCTTGGTTCCGCGTTCTCGGCCGAAACCCGCAAGGCGTTCGACATTCCCGCCGGCGACGCGCTGGCGCGCCTCAAGCAGTTCCCGGCGCAATCCGGCGAGCAACTCCTCTACGCGGCGGCCGCCGTCGAGGGCGTCACCACCAACGCGGTCAAGGGCGACTTCACGCCCCGCGAGGCGCTCGACCGGATGGTGAAGGACACGCCGCTGGCGGTGGCCGTGGACAAGAAGAACGGCGCTCTCTCGCTGATCAGGGCCGAATCCCCAAACGCCCCAAGGGCGGCGCAGAAGGACAGCGACCGCCCGAGCACAAGCAAGGTTGAGGACGGCAAGCTCGTCCTCGACAAGTTCGAGGTCTTCGGCTCGAAGTCGCTCAACCTCGACCTCCCGCGCACGCGCGATGACGCGCAGCCGTATGTGGTGTTCGATCACGAGACGATCGCTAACTCCCAGGCTACGAACCTCTCGGATTTCTTCCGCACCCGCCTGCCGATGAATGCCGCCCAGTCCTTCGGGCCTTATTCCCAGGCCAACACGATCGGCAATACGCTCAACCTGCGCGGGCTGGGCGCCAACCAGACGCTCATTCTCGTGGATGGGCGTCGCGTGCCCGGCATCGCCGCGGGTGGCCCCGCCACCGGCCAACCCGACCTCAACGGCATCCCGCTCTCCATGATCGAACGCGTGGAAGTGCTGCCTTCGACGGCCTCCGCCATCTACGGCGGCAGCGCCACCGGTGGTGTCATCAACATCATCACGCGCAAGGATTTTGCCGGCGCGGTGCTCACGCTGAGCTATGCCAACACGTTCGACACCGACAGCGCGCAGAGCAAGGCGGAGCTGATGGTGACGACCAAGCTCCGCGGCGGCGCGACCATGATCACCCTCACGGCGAGTGATTTGACGGCCAACCCCATCGTCACGGGCGACCGGGATTTCGCCCAGCGCGCGCGCGATCTCGCCTTCGCCAACAACCCGACGGCGTTCACCGGCACCTCCCGCGTGCCGACCGGCGCTACGCCCAACATCCGCAGCAGCAACGGCGCGAATCTCGTGCTCAAAAGCGGCACCGCCTTGAACTCGCCCATCACCTTCATCCCGGTCGGTTATGCCGGGACGGGCACCGATGGCGGCGCGGCCTTGGTGGCGAATGCCGGCCGCTACAACCTCGCCTTGGCCAACTCCTGGGATGGCCGGTTGTCGCGCCTGACGAGCACGCCCTCGCAGCGGTCGTTGGGGCTGGGCCTGCGGCAAAAAATCACCCCCTGGCTCGAAGCTTATGCCGACGCCTTGTGGACCCGGAATCGCGGCGGGTCAGGAACGATCGGCACCACGACGACCACGGTGGCGGCCACCGCGCCCAACAATCCATTCACCTCGGCCGTTATCGTCGCCTATCCGAACGTCGGCCTGGTGAACAACGGCTACAGCCAGGTAACCAGCTCCCGGTTCACCGGCGGCCTGGTGGCCAAGCTGCCCGGTGAGTGGCAGGCGGGACTCGATTACACGTGGGGCCGCTCGAGATTGGTGTTCCACTCCGCGGGCCTGGTCTTCGGTGATCCCGACGGCCCGACCGGTTCGGGCCTATCCTATGCCACGGCGCGTTCCACCGGAGTGCTTGATGTGCTGCGCGACTTGAATGTCCGGGCGCTCGATTATTCGCCCTATCTCATGCCCAATAATGTCTACGACAGCGGTGGCAGCGCGCTGACGCAATCCGCCGCCCTGCGCGCTACCGGGCCGGTCTACCGTTTGCCGGCGGGCGACGTGGTGTTGTCGGGTGCGCTGACGTGGCAAAAGGACGAAAACGAGTCCGTGGTCTCCCCGAGTCCGCTGACGGCAACTCCCGGTTTCAGCTACTTATGGTTTCCAGCGGTGAGCGCCGACCAGAGGGCCGCCTACACGGAGCTGCGGCTCCCGTTGCTGGCCCCGGCGACGCGCGACTCCAAACAAGCGCGCTTGGAATTGCAGCTGGCCGGGCGTTATGACGACTCCCGAGTCAAGAGTTATGGCCAAAACGACTTGCCGTCGGTGACGTCCATGGACGGTCCGTTTCCCGCCTTTCCCTATAACCACCTTAACCTAAGCGCCACCAGCTGGACGGCAGGCCTTCGCTATGTCCCGCTCCCCGACCTCACCCTGCGAGCCAGTGTCGGCACCGGCTTCCTCTCACCGTCGGCGAATCAGCTGAATCCCGCATTCACTTCCTTCAGCAGTATTACCGTCACCGATCCGAAGCGCGGCAATATTTCCAATACCTACGACGTCACCTATAACACCAGTGGAAATCCCAACCTGAAGCCGGAGTATTCGAAAAGTGTCTCGGCGGGCGTGATCTTTACGCCGCGCTTCTGGCCCGGCTTCCGGCTCTCCGTCGATTACACCAAAATCAACAAGACCGACGAGATCACCGGCCTCGTCGATCAACAGACGTTTATTTACGAGGACGCCCTCCCCGGGCTGATCGTCCGCGATGCGCTCACGTCGGCCGACCGGGCCTTGGGTTACACCGCGGGTATTCCTACCACGGTTAATGCCATCCCAGTCAACTTCGCGAAACGCGTCGCCGAAGCCGTGGATGTCCAGGCCGACTATACCCGAAAGACCTCGATCGGTGAATTCCGTCTCTTTGCCGTCGCGACCTTCAACCTGGGTTTCGATTCGCAGATCACGCCGGACTCTCCCCGGATCGAGCAGGTCGGCTACCTGAACGGGCCGATGAAGTGGCGCGGCAACGCCGGGCTCGACTGGACCCGGGGTCGCTGGTCGGCCGGTTGGAACGCCTATTATTTCAACGAGCAGTATATCTACGCGGCAGAAACGATTCCCGCGAGTATTGCTTCGGCGGTCCTGACCCAAGGCTCGGATATCTACGCGGCCCAGCTCTATCATGAGATGCGGGTGGGTTATCAGTTCGGTTACGGTGACAGCGGCTGGCAACGCTTCCTCAAGAACACGCGCCTCAACGTCGGCGTGCAGAATGTCTTCAATCGCGAACCTCCGATCAGGGCCGGCACCGGCATCGGTGGCGGCTTCCTGCCCACGGAAGATCCGCGTCTGCGCCGCTACACGCTCAGCCTGCGGAAGCAGTTCTGAACCGGAGTCCGCTGATGAAAACGGTTTCGTTCGCTTTGGGGTTGGCCCTGCTGCTCGCTGCGGGGTCCGCCCTGGCCGCCCCCGCCGCACCGGCGGTGACGTCGCCGCGCCCGGTTTCCGCCGAGGCGCAGGCGGTCATCGATCGGGTCACGGCCGCTTATGCGGCGTTGAATGGTTGGAACAGCACCACCTCCATCGAATGGTATTCCATCCAAGGCGGCGCCGAGGTCCTGACCTCCATTCGGAAAACCGAGCGTTATCTCAAGACCAACGGCTTGGCCGATTATTATGCAATTCAGCAGGTCAATGACGGCGCCGGGGTGGAAGTGATCGTCCAAAATCAGGAGACGCTGTATCGGATCGTGCGGGCCAAGGATAAGGTCGGGGGTTTCACCGCCAGCCCGGAGCCGTATTACGAGCCCGAGATGATGCAGGCGTTCAATGACAGTGTGAAGTCGACGGGCCCCGTGCGCCATGTCGGCACGGAAGTCGTGGAGGGACAACAATGCGACATCTTGGAGTTCCCCGCGAATATCGATCCAACCGCGGCTCTGAGAATGCCCGCCAAATTTCTGGGCCGACGCTATTACGTCAATGCCACCGGGTTCATCGTGCGGAGCACCCTGGCCAATGGTAGTATTCGCTTCGACGAGCATGTCGCGCTGGATGCCCAGGCCCAGCTGACGGCGGCGGATTTCTCCCGCGAGAGTTTCGAGCGCGACGCCGCGGTGTTGCTGGACGGCAAGCCGATGCCGGTATTGAGGGAGATGCTTTTCGCGCGCGGTGCCACCCTGCCGCCGGTCACCATCATCGGGTGGCCGGATCAGCAGCCGTTTCGCCTGGAGGATTTTAAAGGCAAGGTCGTGGTGATCGAGACGTGGGCCTCCTGGTGCCATTTTTGCAAGGAAGCGTTCCCGTTCTATGAAAAGACCCGTCGCGCGCTCGTTGATCAGGACGTGGTATTCGTGGCGATCAGTTTTGATCACGTGATCCCCGACTATGACAAGTGGATGAAAGAGCACGGCGCCCAATACGGTTTCAAGTTCGGCCGCATCGACTCCCCTGATCCGAAAAAAGCGCTGAAGGAATTTCGGGGCTCGGCGCCGGCGTTTTATGTGTTGGGCCGCGACGGCAAGATCGTCCGCTCCTATGTCGGGTTTTCGGACGAGATGTCCAGAGAGGACACGCGCCTCCTCACGGCTTTGCGGGAAGCCGGGGTAAAGATCTAACGGCGAATCTATAACCCTCAACCGAACCGCAGCCCTTTTTGACGATGCATTTTTCTGCGATGAGCTCCGCCACGTTTGCCTGGCTCGCTTGTGTGATGGTCGCGTTGGGCGCGCCCCGCGTTTACGCGGAGACGGCGGCTCCGGCCGATGGAGCGTGGGCGGAAATCCAATCCTTGGGCCTGCTCAGCCAGAGCCAGCCGGAAAATTTTAGGAGGATGACCCGGCGCCAGAGATCGGAATGGTTGGAGCAGGCCGCGCTGCAGTTGAAGGAAAAGGGTCTCGCCTTTTATGAAGCCTTCCCCGCCGATCCCCGGCGGTGGCTCCTCGTGAGGAGAATGATGGATGCTTCCCCCCGCTTCATCAAATCCTACGGGCCCGACTACGAGCAGAAACCGGATTCCGTGGTCGATGAGGCGGCCGCCGCCGCCTGGCAAAAGCAACTCGCCGGGCTTACCGCTGCGATGGTCGCGGCGCCGGACCTGCCGGCGGACATGCGCGAAGAGGTCGAACTGCGGATTCTCGACCGGGATGTTATTGCGGATGTCAAACGCGCCTACGCCGGAGAGGAGATCGATTGGGCGCCGCTGACCGAAAGGATTCTTCGCTTCGGCGAGAAATATCCGGCCAACGATATCTTGTATAGCCTACCGGCCTATCTGATGGCCGCCTTCGAAAGGAATCACTCGACCGTGGAAATTGCGGCGCAATGGCGGGCGTTTGCCGGCAGTGCCAATGGCAAACTGGCGGACGGCGCCCAGGCCAAGGCGGAAAGCTTTCTTCGTCCGCTGGATCTGGCCTTCACCGCCGTGGACGGCCGCCCGGTGGACCTGAAGGCGCTGCGGGGCAAAGTCGTGCTCGTGGATTTCTGGGCCACCTGGTGCGGGCCGTGCGTCGCGGAACTGCCCAACGTGAAGAAGGTTTACGCGGCCTATCACGACCAGGGCTTCGAGGTTATCGGCATCGCACTGGAGAACGCGCAGCTCAAGCCGGGCGACACGCCCGACCAGTCGGCCGCCAAGCTGGCGAAAGCCAAAAAAGTGCTCACCGATTTTATCGCGAAGGAAGAACTCCCCTGGCCAAATTTCTTCGACGGCCTCCATTTCAAGACGGATCTGGTCGATCGCTACGGCATCACGATGATTCCGACGGCGTTCCTGCTCGATCAGGAGGGCCAGGTCGTCACCACGAATGCCCGGGCAGAGAAGCTGGAATCCGAGGTGAAGCGGCTGCTTAAGTTGTGACCCGCGATGTCGTTGCTGCTGAAATCCGACACCTTCGCGCTGTTCGTGCTTGGCTGGATCTTGTCCGGTGCGGTGGGGGTGTCCGCCGCTGAACCGTCCCCGTGGGCGGAAGCGACCATTCCTGACTTGCGGCAAGATGCAATGACGGGGTCGGCTGGGCCGGGACGGCAAGATCGTCCGCTCCTGCATCGGATTCTCGGACGAGGCGTCCAAAGAGGACACGCGCTTGCTAACCGCTTTGAGGGAAGCCGGGGTGAAGACCTAACGGCGAATCGATCCCCATGAACCCAACTAGGACTATTTTCACGATGCATAATTCTGTGATGAGATTCGCCCCTTTTGCCTGGCTTGCTTTTGTGATGGCGGTGTGGGCCGCACCCCGCGTTTACGCCGAGACGGCAGCACCGGCCGATGTCGCCTGGGCGGAAATCCAATCCTCGGGCCTGCTCGATCGAAACAACTGGGATGATTTTGGGGCGAAGACCCGGCGCGAGAGGATGGAAAGGGTGGAGCAGGCTGCGCTTCAGCTGAAGGAGAAGGGTCTCGCCTTCTTTGCCGCTTATCCGGCCGACCCGCGACGGTGGCTGCTTGTGGAAAAGATGATGGCTCTGCGTCCGCGCTTCACCAAATCCTATGGGCCGGACTTCGAGAAAAAGAACGATTACGTGATCGACGAGCCGGCCGCTGCGGCTTGGGAGGAACAGCTCAAACAGCTCGAAGCCGAGATGCTGGCGGCGGGCGACCTGCCGGCCGATCAGCGTGAGCGCGTTGAATTCAAACAGCTCTTTCGCGTCTTGATGGGAGAAATAAGACGGGCCTCGAAGGGAGAGGTGGTCGACTGGAAGGAGATGGTCGAAAGCGTTGCCCGGTTCGGCGTGAAATATCCGCACAGCGAGAACCTGCTGACCGTGATAGATTCTTTGATGAGGTTCTACGAACCCAACCACACGCGGGAAGAAAATGAGCAGGTCTGGCACGCCTTCGCAGCGAGCCCGAACGCCGAGCTGGCGGAGGTGGCGCGGCCCAAGGCGAAAATTTACGCGCACTCCATGGAGCTGGCCTTCACAGCGGTCGATGGCCGGAAGGTCGATCTGCGCGCGCTGCGCGGCAAGGTCGTGCTGATCGATTTTTGGGCCACGTGGTGCGGCAGCTGCATCCAGGAGCTGCCGAACATCAAAAAGGTTTACGCTGCCTATCACGACAAGGGTTTCGAGGCCATCGGAGTGGCGCTCGAAAACCCCCAGATCAACCCGAATGACAGTCCCGAGGTATCAGCGGCCAAGATGGCAAAGGCGAAAAAAGGGCTGACTGATTTCGTCGCCAAGCAAGACCTGCAGTGGCCGCAGTATTTCGACGACGCGAACGCCAAGAATGAACTGAGCGAGCGCTACCGCATCGTGGGCATTCCCGCAGGCTTCCTCCTCGACCAGGATGGCAATGTGGTCAGCCTCTACTCACGGGGTGAGCGGCTCGAAGCGGACGTCAAACGGTTGCTGAAGCTGTGAGCGTGTCCGTTTTCGGATTGAACCGCGAAGGTCGCGAAGTGACGCGAAGAAGACATGGCCTTCGCGTATCTTGGCGCACTTCGCGGTTAGCCCGGTTTGGTGGGAAAGTCTCGTTGCTGGCTGGGCTGGTTTTGGCGAATGTGGTCTTGTCGGCCGCAGAGTCATTTCCCTGGGCGGAAGCCACCATCCCCGAACTGCAGCACGCGATGGCGGAAGGGAAAGTTAGCTCCGCGCAATTGACCGACGCGTATCTCGCGCGCATCGCGGCGATCAACCGCGGCGGTCCGAAGCTCAATGCGGTGATCGAGATCAATCCGGACGCGCGCCAGATCGCGGCCGAACTCGATGCCGAACGGAAAGCCGGCCATGAGCGCGGACCACTGCATGGCATTCCGATCCTCATCAAAGATAACATCGCCACGGTCGACCGCATGGAAACGACCGCCGGTTCACTCGCGCTCGTCGGGGCTAAGCCCGCGCGCGAAGCGGCCATCGTCACGCGGCTGCGCGCCGCGGGTGCCGTTATCCTCGGTAAGACGAATCTCAGCGAGTGGGCGAATTTCCGCAGCAGTCCCTCGACCAGCGGCTGGAGCGGGCGCGGCGGCCAGACGCGCAATCCCTACGACCCGGCCCGCAGTCCCGCCGGGTCGAGTTCTGGCTCGGCCGTCGCGGTGTCGGCGAATTTGTGCGTGGTCGCCGTCGGCACCGAGACCGACGGCTCGATCGTTTCGCCGTCCTCCATCTGCGGCATCGTCGGCGTGAAGCCGACCGTCGGGCTTGTGAGCCGGTCGGGCATCATTCCCATCTCGTCTTCGCAGGACACGGCTGGCCCGATGGCCCGCACGGTGCGCGACGCGGCGATTCTCCTAGGCGTGCTGACCGGCGCGGATGAAGCGGATGCGGCAACGTCGCAGAGTCCGGCGGGCGGGACGGTGGACTACGCCGCGGCCTTGACCCCGGGCGCGCTCAAGGGCGCGCGGGTCGGCATCATGCGCGGTCCGTTCGGGATGAAGCCCAAGGTCGCGGCCTTGCTTCCGGCCGTGATAGCCCGGTTGCGGGCGGCGGGCGCGGAGGTTATCGACCCGCTCTCGATTCCGACGGCGGGGCAGGCAGGCGGCCCTGAAATGGAGGTGTTGCTCTATGAATTCAAGCAAGGGCTCAACGATTACCTCGCCACGCTCGGGCCGGGCGCGCCAGTGAAGTCTCTGGCCGACCTGATCGCCTTCAACGAAAAACATGCCGCCGAGGAGATGCCGTTTTTCGAGCAGTCGCTTTTGCATCTGGCGCAGGCGAAAGGCCCGCTGACGGATCCCGCCTACCTGGCGGCCCGCGCGGAGTGCGTGCGCCTCGCGCGCACCGACGGCATTGATCGCGTGATGGCCGGGCAGAAGCTCGATGCGATTGTCGCGCTCACCGCCGGCCCCGCCTGGATGATCGATCTCGTCAATGGAGACGCCTACACCGGCGGCAGCAGCACGCTGGCGGCGGTGGCGGGTTACCCGAGCGTGACGGTGCCGGCGGCCGAACTCGGCGGAATGCCCGTGGGGGTTTCGTTTTTTGGTGCGGCTTGGAGCGAGGCCAAGCTCCTCGCACTGGCGGCTGATTTTGAAGCCCAGGGGCCCGCGCGCCGCGTGCCGCCACTGCCCTGAGCGGAATCCCATGGTCGCCTCGCGTTCAATTTCATCCCGGTCGCGGCTGGTGCCTGCGGAATTCCTGCGGGGCGCCAGTTGCCTGTTGCCATGCCGTGATCGCGAATTGCCGGGAAAGCTCACGCCGGCGGAGCGACTGGTTGCGGCCCACATGGCGCAGGGTTTGTCCAACCAGCCTTCGCCCGGCGCTACGCCTGGCAGGCAAGGCGATCTCCTCGGCCGCCTGACGAATGCGGAAACCAAGGTCGCACTCTTGGTCTCCCAAGGATTATCGAACAAGGAAATCTCAAGCGCGCTCGGCCGGGCCGAGGCGACCGTCAAGCACCAGCTCTCCTCCACGATGCGCAAGCTCGGCGTCCAAAGCCGCTGCCAGCTGATCGTGCGCCTGCTGACCTGAACCCCGGACAGTTTGTCATCTATTAGCCGACAAACATATCGGCGTCCGGCCTGAGGATTTGTAACGTATTAATTGACAAAACTCCGGCCCACGCCCCGCAGGACTGATAGTCCTGCCTCCATTGTCCGACTTGGTGCCTTCGTGTCTTCGTGGTGAAATCATCCAGACTGGTCTCACGCAAAGCCGCCAAGTCGCAAAGGAAGGCCGGTCGATCAGATGCCTGTTCCGCGACCTCTGCGCTCTCTGCGTTAAAAACTTCCGGGGATTGAAACAGGGCTGATTCAAACTTGGTTTAACGCAGAGAACACGGAGGTGCGGACAAAACAGACCTAGGAATGGTATTCTTGGCGGCCCTGCGTCTTTGCGTGAGAAATTTCCGGAACTGAATCGGACTTGGTGTCATGGGTCGGCAAATTACCCGGGTGGAGTGGTTCTTGCGGCGGCGAGGGGAGGCCACTCCGACGCCGGCCCGCACTCGGAAATTTGTAACGCATTGTATTACAAATTTCCCGGGACGGGTGGGGGCTTGCGGTGGTGGGGGTGATGCGTTTGCTGGGGGTATGGTGATGGATTTTGCGAAGCTGGAGCGTCATTGCGGGGACAAACTCGCCGCCGTGGGCGGCG
The DNA here is from genome assembly GCA_035434005.1 of Lacunisphaera sp. GTDB lineage: Bacteria > Verrucomicrobiota > Verrucomicrobiia > Opitutales > Opitutaceae > Lacunisphaera. The sequence goes on along the minus strand of DAORVZ010000003.1, from coordinate 2,731 downwards.
ATGCGGCGCATGATCGGGAGCATGTGCGGCGCGTCGTGGGGAATGCCGCGGCGCTCGCGGCTGCGGAGGGCGCCCGGCTGGAGGTGGTGCTGCCGGCGGCGTGGCTGCATGATTGTGTGATCGTGCCGAAGGATTCGCCGCAGCGCGCGTCGGCGTCGCGGCTGGCGGCGGCCCAGGCGGTGGATTGGTTGCGGGAATGGGCATGGCCGGAGGCGTGGCTGCCGGGCATCGCGCACGCGATCGAGGCGCACAGTTTCAGCGCGGGGATCGCGCCGCGGACGCTTGAGGCGCGGGTCGTGCAGGATGCGGACCGGCTGGATGCGCTCGGGGCCGTGGGCCTGGCGCGGTGCCTGATGCTTGGCGGGGCGATGGGCCGGCCGCTGTATGCCGGGGAGGATCCGTTTTGCGAGCGGCGCGCGCCGGATGACCGGGCGGCGTGCGTAGACCATTTCTATGCGAAGCTGCTCACGCTGGAGGACACAATGCAGACGGCGGGCGGGCGGGCCGAGGCCCGGCGGCGGACGGAGTTCCTGCGGCTGTTCCTGGCGGAACTGAAAAGGGAGATTTCATAGCGGCGGCGCATGGCCGCCGGAGAGCAGCGCGCACAGCGCGCCGTTGCTTTCACAGCCGCAGCGGGACGTTGAGGCTGGCTTGGTTCAGCTCCAGCGTGAAATCGGCGGAGTTGAGGCCGACCAGCTTCAGGTAGATGGGGCGATCCTTGGGGCCGACAGTGATGATATCGCCGACTTTGCAGGGGACGTTGTTGATCGTCAGGTTGGGCACGCCGTTGCGGACGATGACGCCGCTGATTTTCAGCGTGGCGGCGTATTTGCGGAGCGTGTCGATGTCGCTGAGGTCGGCGGCTTCGGGGACGATGATGTCGGGTTCGGCCTGGATGGGCGTGGTCACGGTATCGCCGGGCAGGCCGGGCGGGCTTTGATAGAAGGGATTCGGGGGGATGGCGGGCAGGGGCGTGGGGTGCAGCCGCTGGTCGAGAAGGGCGCTGATGCGGGTGCGGGTGAGGTTGTAGCGGTCGGTGACGCGCTTGATATCGGCGGCGTTGGCGCCGGATGGCTGACCGACAACGGTGACAGCGGCCAGGAGCAGGCCGGCGGCAAGGGAGAGGCGGCGGCAAAGGTGGATCATGGCTGGGCGAGCATTTCGAGGGTGAGGTCGAGCGTGACGAGGCTGGTGCCGGCGGCCGGACTGGTGCCGCCGGCTCGGCCGATGGGGGCGGCGGCAGGCTCGTTGGCGGTGCCACCCTGGGCCAGGGCGAAGGTCTGGATCTTGAAGAGGCGCGGCCCGGTCTCGAGTTCGCGCAGGAAGCGGAGGATCTGGCGGTAGGTGCCGGTGGTCCGGAGGGTGAATGGCACGGTCTTGAAGGGCTGGTCCGCCGGCGGCGGCATGGAGCTGAGTTGGTTCAGCGCCTGCAGGCGGATGCGACTGGCGGTCTCGAGTTGGTAGAAGTAGCCGTTGTTCTCCGGCAGGTCGCCCTCGCGGACGAGGTTGTTTTCGATGTAGGCAAGGGCCTCCTTCACGGTGGCCAACTCGGCGGTGATGCGGCCGTGGTTGGTGAGCGATTGGAGCATGTCCTCGCCGCTGCGCTGCAGGGTCTGGTAGCCGGCGGAGGTTTCCTGGTGGCGCCGCCAGATGAAGTAATTGGCGACCCACAGGAGGATGGCCAGCGCACTGGCGGCGATGACAAAGGGGTGGCGGCGGCAGGCGCCGAGGATGGCTTGCAGGAGGGCGTTCACGGCTGGGCCCCCTTGAATTTGCAGGCTACCTCAAAGTGCAGGCTGTTGTCGTCCTCGGTGCGCTCGAGGGAGGTGAGGGCGACGGTGCTGAAGAGCGCCCCGAGCTCCGGGTCGCGGCGCAGGGTCTCCACGTAGGCGCGGAGCTGCTGGGTGGCCAGCTCGGAGGGGGCGTGCAGGGTGCCGCGCAGGACCACGCCGCCGGCGAAGCCGTTGAGGCTCTGGATGCTCATCCGCTCGGGCCGGGTGCGGCCGTAGGCCATGACGAGCTCGGTGAGCCGGTAGGGCGAGGCCACGAGGCCGTAGGCCTGGTCGAGGCGCGCGGTTTGCTCGTCGAGGGTGCGGGTGAGCGCCTTCAATTCCCCGGCCTGCTGCTGGTTGTCCTGGATGCGCTGGTTCCAGTAGGAAATTTCCGAGCGGAGGGAGTTGTCGATGTATAGCTGCCAGCAGGCGATCATCAGGGCGCCGACGGCCATGGTGCCGGCGACGGCGTTGGCCATGAACCGGCTGCGGACGAGATTGTTGCTGGGCAGGGTGCCGGTGATCCGACAGTCGAGGTGCCAGGGTCCTTGGTAGGGATCGTTTTCCCTGGGAGCCTTGGCGGGTTTGGGGCCGGGGAGGTCGGCGATGAGGCTGAGCGCGCTCAGCCAGTGGCGGCCGAGGGCGGGCTGGCCGTCGGCCAACTGGAGGTTGACCATGGGCATCCAGGCGGCGCAGTCGAAGGCGAGGGCGGTGCGGCCCACGACCTGGGCGAGGGGCTCGGCGATCCAGGAGAGAGCGGCGGGCAGGTAGGCGCAGTAGAGCTCGCCGACGGGCTGGCCGGTGGTCATCTCGTAGGAATCGACGAGGGGCTTGAGGTCGCGGCCGATGGCGCGGACAAAGCGGCTGGCGCGGAGGAGGAGTTCGTCGTCGGCGTGCTGGAGGCGGTCGCGCACCTCGGCGGCATCCTTCAGGCCGAATTCCTTGCTGGCGGCCTGGAC
>DAORVZ010000002.1:0-15700 GCA_035434005.1 Lacunisphaera sp. | reverse complement strand
CCCAGCCCGTGCCAGAAGAACACGTTGTCGCCAAAGGTTTCCTGCACCGAATAGGATTTGGCGTCCTCGTGGTCCGTATGCACCGGCCGGTCGTCCTCGCCGCGGGCCATCACCAGCATCTCCTGCCAGCCGCTGCCGAACAGGGCCTTCAATTCGGATTCCGAACGCGTGAACAGGTCGCTGACGAGCCTGATGCCCTGCGCGGCCAGCCGCTCCTCGCTCTTTTTGCCCACGCCCGGAATCACGCTGATCTTCAAGGGCGCCAGGAAAGCCGCCTCGTCGCCCGGCGGCACCACCGTGAAACCGCGGGGTTTGCGCGCCTTGCTGGCGATGGCGGATACCAGCTTGTTGGCGGCTATACCAAAGGACGTCGGGATCTGCAGGTCGTCCCAGATGCGTTGCTGCAGGGCGCGCATCCGGCGCTCAATCTCGGCGGCGGTCTTGAAGCCGCAGGGCCCGAGGTCGAGGTAGCCCTCGTCGATGGAATTGCGCTGCACGACCGGCGTGATCGTCTCGCACAGATCGAACATCTCCCGCGACTTCTTGCTGTAGATGCCCGAGGTGTGCGGCAGCAGGATCAGGTCCGGGCACACCTTCAACGCCAGCTTGGTCGGCATCGGCGTGTAGACCCCGCAGGCCCGGGCTTCGTAGCTGGCGGAGGAAATGATGCCGCGCTCCCGGCCACCGACGGCGCACTTGGTGCCGCGCAATTCCGGCTTCATCGACAGCTCGCACGACACGAAGAACGCGTCGGCGTCGAGGTGGGCGATGAGTGGCAGGCGGGACATCGCCGCCACGGATTACACGGAACGGCGCGGATATCAAGGTAGGGCGGGCAGTCCCTTGCCCGCCGAGGCGCGGAACGGAGTCCGCGCCCTACCACAAAAGACCGGACAAAACCCGCGCGGAGCGCGGGTTCCACCTCAAAATTTAAACTTCGCGGACCGCAGGTGGCGTTTCACGTCGTCGCCGGTGTGCCGGGCGATCAGGTCGCCCAGCGCCTCGGCGTCGATCGTGGTGGAGGCGACGACCATCTCCTTGCCGTTGACCACGGCCACGCAGATCTCGAACGGCTCGTCCTCGTCCAGGTCTTCCTGCACGTAGACCAGCACGGTCTCCTTCTTTTCCGCGACCCCGACCATCCGCGTCCAGCCGCGCTTCTGCATGGCGCGATCGGTCTCGACGAAGAGCTGTTCGCGCGACCAATCCTTGCCGCCGGAGCGACGCTCATAGACGCCGACACTGGCGTGCTTCACGGAACGGAGCGCCATGCGGGCATCGGCCATGTCCTTGTGATCGACGAAACGCAGGCCCTGCCCGATCGCGCCAAGGGTCAACCGGCCGACGCTCATCTGGACCTTGGTGTTCCAGGTCGCGTCGGTGGCCTCCATGACGTGATTGCGCAGCACGCGCACATCGCGATCGAGGGTCACGTAGCTGACCACGGCCACCGCCAGGAGGACAAAGGGTGTCAGGCAGAGGCCGGCACCGAGCAGCACCCACCGCCAGACGTGGCGACGGGGCGTGGGAGTGGCTGAAGGAGCGGGAGTCATGGGAGGGGTTGTTCGATTGTTTGAACTGTAGGAGGGGCTTTATGCCCCGATGCTTGTCCTGCTCGGGGCATAAAGCCCCTCCTACAACTGTTTCAGACTTCTTTCTTCCTCTTGCCCTCGATCTTCAGGTGCACCTTGCGGAGTGGCTCGAGGTCGAACTTCTCGGCGATCTGCGCGATCTGGTCGGCGTTGATGTTGCCGACGATGTTCACGAAGACGGCCTCGCCCTTCTTGTCGAGGACGGTGACGACCAGGCCGTCGATGGACTCCTCGCCGCGCTGCATGACGTGGACGTCGACGTTGTCGCCGCCGTTTTTCTCACGGACGGTGACCATCTTCGTCCAGCCCTGGGCCTCGAGCTTGCGGCGGACGCCCTCGATCTGCTCGATGGTGCTGTCGCGGTTGGAGTCATCCAGGCCGACGACGTTGACGCGGATGCTCTTCAGGTTGCGAATGAGCTCGGCGGCCTCGGGCTCCTGGCGGGCCGCGATGCGGGCGGCGAACTTGAGCATGGCGGAGGAAAGGTTGATCTCGACGAACTCGCCCTTGGCGGAGGGCATCAGCTGGCCGATGTCGATGGCGCCGGACTGGGCTTCGGCGGCGGAGGCGAACGTGGTCAAAGCCAGCGACAGGGTCGCGGCAGCGAATGCGGAACGGAGGTGGTTTTTCATGGGGATGGGGTTGGAGAACCTGAGGACATCCCAAGCACACCGCCCGGCGTCCGAAAGTTGCAGGGTTCTTCGGCAGTGCGAATTCTCCGGCTTAACCGCTTGGGAAAGTCCGGCCCCCGGCTCGTCGGAGGGCCGCCGTTCGTCTGGCGACGCGCCCTACCCGCGTAGCGCCTGCCCTGTCAGCGACCGGCTCTCCTTGGCGAGACCCTCAACGGTGCCGGCATAAATGACCTCGCCGCCGTCCGGGCCGCCGCCGGGGCCGAGATCAATGACCCAGTCGGCCAGCCGGATAACATCGAGATTGTGCTCGATGACGACCAGCGTGTTGCCGGTGTCGCGCAGCTTGAAGAGCAGGTCCATGAGCCGCTGGATGTCCGTCCAGTGCAGGCCGGTCGTCGGCTCGTCGAGAATGTAGAGCGTTGTCCCCTGCTCGCGCTTGCTGAGCTCCAGCGAGAGTTTAATGCGCTGCGCCTCGCCGCCGGAGAGCGTCGTGGCGGACTGACCGAGTTGCAGGTAGCCGAGGCCGACCGCTTCCAGTGTCGCCAATTTCTCGATGATCCGCGGCACGGCGCGGAACAGTGTCATGGCCTCGGCCACCGTCATGGCCAGCACGTCGGCGATGCTCTTGCCATGAAAACGCACCTCGAGCGTCTCGCGGTTGAAGCGCCGACCGTCGCAACTCGGGCACGGCGTGTAGGCGTCAGCCATAAATTGCATGTCCAGCTTGATCTGGCCGTCACCCTGGCAGCGCTCGCAGCGGCCGCCACGGACATTGAAGCTGAAACGGTTCGCCTTGTAGCCGCGCACCTTGGCGAGGGGGAGCTTGGCGAAAAGGTCGCGCAACAGGTCGAGCAGGCCGACGTAGCTGGCGGGATTCGAGCGCGGGCTGCGCCCGATGGGTTCCTGATCCATGATCACGGCCTTTTCGAAATGCTCCAGCCCGGTCATGCCTCGATGCCGCCCGGGCAGGGTTTTCGCGCCGTTGAGCTTGCGCGCCGCCGCCGTGGCAAGGATGTCGTTCACGAGCGAACTCTTGCCCGAGCCGGACACGCCCGTGACACAGGTCAACAGGCCCACCGGGAAACACGCGTCCATGCCCTTCAAGTTGTGTTCGGTGGCTCCTTTGGCGATCAACCAGCGATCATCGGGCGTTCGCGCCTTGCCGTCTTTCACGACGCCGAGCTTGCCAGCCAGGTAGGCCCCGGTGCGGGAAGCGGATGCAGGCAGCCGCGCACAATCCGCCGGAGACCCGTGAAAAAGAATCTGCCCGCCCTCCGTGCCGGCGCCGGGCCCGAGCTCGATTAGCTCGTCGGCAATGCGCATCGTGTCGGCGTCGTGTTCGACTACCAGCACCGTGTTGCCGCGATCACGTAGCTCGCGGAGCGTGGCCAGCAGCCGCTGGTTGTCGTGTGGGTGCAGGCCGATGCTCGGTTCGTCGAGCACGTAGATCACGCCGACCAACCCCATGCCAAGCTGCGTCGCCAGCCTGACGCGCTGGGCCTCGCCACCGGAGAGCGTGGGGTATTCCCGGTCGAGGGTCAGGTAGCCGAGGCCGGTCTCGCTGAGAAAATGCAGGCGCTGGGTCACGCCATCCAACACCTCGCCCATCGTATCGGTCGTCGGCAGGAAGCCGCGCAGCGTTTGCATGAATTTCAGGGCCTGCCGGATGTCGAGGGCCATGAACTCCGCGAAGCCCAATCCCGCATGCGCGACACCTGAGGCCGGCCGGGCTTCCGCAAGTGACGCCCCCACGCGCACCGCCGCACTGCGCGCATTGAGTCGCAGGCCGTGACACGACGGGCATTCGCCGCTCGCCATGAAGGTGGCGAGTCGGGCGCGGTAGCCATCGCTGCGGGTCTCCCGCCGACCGGACTCAAGCAGGGCAATCACCCCCGGAAACGGCTTCGCCTCGGCCTTTTGGGTCTTGCGCACCCGGAAACTAAAAAGCCTTTCCCCTGCGCCGTGCAGGAGCGTGTGGCGCGTTTCGACCGGCAGATCCTGCCAGGGTGTCTCGGCGTCGAATGGCAGCTGCTCGGCGAGCTGCTTGAGGATGGAGCTGTGCCTGATGATGAGGTTCCGCCCGCCGATGCGCCAGGGTTTGATGGCACCTTCGCGCACGGACTTCTCGGGCTTGGGCACGATCAGGCCCTCGCTGAACGTCATTTGCCGGCCGAGCCCGCCGCAGGTCTCGCAGGCCCCCTCGGCGTGGTTGAAGGAAAAATGCCGCGGCGTGCGCGCGTCGAACACGTCGCCACAAATGGCGCAGCTCAGGCTTTGGCTCAGGTTTAGCTCGCGCCACGCCGCCTCCGGGACCTTCTGCGCAAGCACGATGACCCGGTTCTGCCCCTCGCGGAAAGCCAGCTCGAGCGAGTCGGCCAGCCGGCTGCGTTGCTCAGCCGTGACCAGCAGGCGATCCACCACGATTTCCACCACCAATTCCTCGGCGCCGTTGGGGAGGAGCTTCGGATCCTCAAGGGACTTGATCTCGCCGGCCAGCCGCACGCGTTGAAAGCCCCGCTGCCTGAGTCGCGGCAATTCCTCGCGCAGCACGGAGGGCTTGGCCTTCATCCACGGCGCGAGGATGATGACGCGCTCGCCCGGGGCATCGCGGAAAAGCTGGTTGAGACAGTCGTCGAGCGACCGCTTCTCGACGCGTCCCCCATCCTTGGGGCAACGCTGTTCGCCGCACAGGGCCCACAACAGGCGCGCGTAGTCCGCCACCTCGGTGACGGTGGCCACGGTGCTGCGCGGCGAGCCGCCGCCGGTGCGCTGTTCGATGGCCAGCACGGGGGAGAGGCCGTGGATGAAATCGACATCCGGCCGCTTGAGCTGCTCCAACACCTGGCGCGCCGAGGCTGATAGGCTTTCCATGTATTTCCGGTAGCCCTCAGCATAGATCGTGTCGAAGGCCAGCGAGGACTTGCCGGAGCCACTGGGGCCGGTGATCACGATCAGCTTGCCCCGCGGGATGCGCAGTTCCAAGTTCCGGAGATTGTGTTCCCGGGCTCCTTTGATGTGGATGTGCGCGGTCGCGTCCATGGCGGCAAAGTTGGCGTTTTGCGGCGGGCGTCAAAAGCTAATCGAAAAGAAAGCCCCTGCCAGACTGTGGTTTAGCACTTGAAGTCACCGTCAGAAATCAGCTTTATGCCGCCAGCAAACTCCAAGCTCCGGCTTGTTCACCACCCTACCCCAATCGCGTCTCACGGTGAGACGTTGTCAGTAACCCGTAATATGAACCTACGTATTGCTCTCCCTCCCAGTCTGCGGCTGCAGGCTGTCGCCGGTCTCGTCCTTGCCCTCGGATTCACACCTGTCGCCCAAGCCTTCCTGTTCGATTTCGCCGGCGCGAAAGGCAGCTTCGACACCACCATTTCCATAGGCGGGCTTTATCGCGTGAAGGACGCGGACCGCGACTTATACGGCCTTTCCGCCGGCGGCCTGCAGCGCTCCGTCAATGCGGACGATGGCAACCTGAACTACCGCAGCGGGATGGTTTCTTTCCTCGCCAAGGCCAATCACGATCTGTTCCTCAAATACAAAAATAGCGGCGTCTTTGTCCGGGGCTTCTACTTCAACGATTTCGTCAACTCCAACGGCACCCGCGACCGCACCCCGCTCAGCGACGAGGCCCGCAAGATCGTCGCCGAAGGCGCCGAACTACTCGATGCCTACGTGTATTTCAACGAGACCGTCGCCGGCATGCCCGCCACGATCCGGGTTGGCCGGCAGGTGTTGAGCTGGGGCGAAAGCACCTTCATCCCCAACGGCGTCAATTCCATCAACCCCATCGATGTCGCCAAGCTCCGCACGCCCGGCTCGGAACTCAAGGAAGCCCTCCGGCCCCTCATGATGGTGTCCGGCTCGCTGAACATGACCGAGTCGCTCAGCCTTGAAGCCTTTGTCCTCATGGATTGGGAGCGCACCCGGGTGGACCCGCCGGGCACCTATTTCAGCACGAATGACTTCGTCGCCAAGGGCGGCAAGAAGGTCTATCTCGGTTTCGGGGCCATCGCTGACACCTCGACCCTCGGGGCGATCTCGCGCGGTTCCGACCGGGAGCCCGGCACCGGCGGCCAATACGGCCTCAACCTCCGCTGGCTGGCTCACGGCCTGGCGGACACGGAATTCGGTTTGTTCTACATGAACTACCACAGCCGCCTGCCGGTCATTTCGGCCATCACGCCGACTCAGGGCATCGTCGTCAGCAACATCACCGGCAACACCGCCGCCGCGCTGCAGGCCAATGCCACGTTCATGGCCGGCCTAGTCGCCGCATCGTCTGCTGCCAGCGTGCCGCCCAGCACCGCTCTCACTGTGCTGATAGGGGCCTCCTTGGGCGATCCGACGGCCACCGCCACACTCAATGCCCTCACCCCGCTCCAGGGATTGTTGCCGACCGTCGCCGGCGCCAGCGGCCAGTTTTCCCAGCTTGAGCTGCTCACGCGAGCCGCCACCGGTCGCTACCTCATTGAGTTTCCCGAGGACATCCACCTCGTCGGCGCCAGCTTCAACACCAGCCTGAACGGCATCGCCCTACAGGGTGAGCTGAGCTACCGCAACAGCCAGCCGGTGCAGGTTGACGACGTCGAACTGCTCTTCGCGGCTCTCTCCCCGCTCAGCGCCCGGTTCGCGGGCAACAACCAGCTCGGGGCCTACGCCCTCAACACCTACATCCCCGGTTTCCGCCGTGTCAAGGTGTGGACCGGCCAGATGACCGCCACCAAGGTCATGCGCGGTTTCCTCGGTGCCGACCAGACCACCCTGCTCGCCGAGGCCGGCTTTGTCAGCGTGGATCTTCCTTCCAAAGACACGCTGCGCTTCGACGGTCCCGGCACTTTTGTCGGCGGCAACCTCGCCTACATGACCAACTCCGGCAGCAACGCCTCGAACATCGCCCCGCTCTCGGAGCCCGCTTCCGCCTTCGCCGACGATTTCTCCTGGGGTTACCAAGTGGTCGGCCGCCTCGACTACAACAACGCCTTCCGGGGCGTGAACGTGTCGCCCCTGCTCGTGTATTCCCATGACGTCGGCGGCAACACGCCGCTCCCCCTGGGCAACTTCCTCCACGGTCGCAAATCGCTCACCGTCGGCGCCGAGTTCACCTTCCAGAACGCCTGGGCGCTGGATCTCCGCTATGTGAACTTCTTCGGGGCCGGCCGCTACAACCTGCTCGCCGATCGCGATTACGTGTCCTGCAACCTGAAGTATTCGTTCTAACTCCAGCGCCCACTACTTCCCTCCATGAAAACGAAACTCCTTCTGTCCTCCGTCCTCTGCCTTCTGTCCTCCGTTGCGGCGTCCGCCGCGCTCTCCTCCGCCGACGCCAGCCGCCTCGGCAACGACCTCACCCCGCTCGGCGGCGAGAAAGCCGGCAATGCCGACGGCTCCATCCCGGCTTGGACCGGCGGCATCACCACCGCCCCGGCCGGATACCAGGTCGGTCAGCACCACCCTGACCCGTTCGCGGCCGACGCTCTGAAGTTCACCATCACGGGCGCCAATGCCGATCAGCATGCCGACAAGCTCAGCGCCGGCCACCTTGCGCTGCTCAAGGCCTACCCGAGCTACACCATGCCGGTCTACGCCTCGCACCGCAGCGCCTCGAACCCGCAGCGCATCTACGACGCCACCAAGGCCAATGCCACCACCGCCTCCCTCACCGAGGGCGGCAATGGCATCACCGGCTCCGTCATTGGCACGCCGTTTCCCATCCCGCAGAACGGTCTCGAGGTCATCTGGAACCACCTGACCCGCTACCGCGGCGTCGCCGCCAGCCGCCATATCAGCCAGGCGGCCCCGCAGCGCAACGGCAGCTACAACCTCGTGGATTTCGACGACGAGTTCCTCTTCAACTATGTCCGCGAAGGCATCACGGAGAAGGATCTTGATAACGTCCTCATCTACTTCAAGCAGGCCGTCACCGCGCCCGCACGTCTGGCCGGCTCGATTCTCGTCGTGCAGGAAACTATGGATCAGGTGAAGGAACCCCGCCGCGCCTGGCTTTACAACACCGGCCAGCGCCGCGTCCGCCGCGCGCCGAATGTCGCCTACGACAACCCCGGCACCGCCGCCGACGGCATGCGCACCTCCGACCAGTTCGACATGTTCAACGGCGCCCCCGACCGCTATGACTGGAAGCTCGTCGGCAAAAAGGAAATGTATGTCCCCTACAACTCCTACAAGCTGCACAGCGGCTCGGTGAAGTATAAGGACATCCTCACCCCGCTGCACATCAACCAGGGGCTCACCCGCTATGAACTGCACCGCGTGTGGGTCGTGGACGCCACCCTCAAGGCCGGCACCAGCCACGTCTATTCCCGCCGCACCTTCTATGTGGACGAGGACAGCTGGCAGATCCTCGCCGTGGACCAATACGACGGCCGCGGACAGCTCTGGCGCGTCTCCGAGGCGCACTGCATCAACTATTACGATGCCCAGACCTTCTGGAGCACGCTCGAAACTCACACCGATTTGCTCGCCGGCCGCTACCTGGCCATCGGCCTGGATAACGAGGGCAAGATGTATGACTTCAGCCTCGTGCGCACCCCGCAGGACTACACGCCCTCCACCCTGCGCCAGGAAGGCGTCCGCTGATTCGCTTCGCAACCAAGGGCGGCCTGCAACGGCCGCCCTTTTTCTTGCCGCCCATGCTTTGTCTTGCCTGTCATTCTGAGCGCAGCGAAGAATCCAGTCGCATGATTGCCAGCAAACACTGCGCTGGATCCTTCGCTTCGCTCAGGATGACATGGCGATGCGGTGGATGGCTGTTAGGGTTATTGATGTATTCGACCGCCCTCGCCGCCGAATCCTCCGAACCCGCGCCCCTCGCGCCGAAATCCCTCTTGCTGGCCGTTGCCAAGGCCGGTGACCGCTTGGTCGCGGTCGGCGACCGCGGCCATGTGCTCCTCTCCTCAGATCAAGGGCGCACCTGGACCCAAAGCCTCGCGCCGACTCAGGCCTTGCTGACCGGAGTCTCGTTCACTGATGCCCAGCACGGTTGGGCTGTCGGCCACGACGGAGTCATCCTGGCGACGGCCGATGGCGGCCTGACTTGGCGTCGGCAGGACACCGGCCGGGATCTGGAAACCGTTTATCTCGACGTGCTCTTCCGCGACGCTCAACACGGCTTCGCCGTCGGTGCTTATGGCAAATTCATGGTCACGACTGACGGCGGCAAGGTCTGGACGCCTGCCCACCCCGCCCCCGATGAGGTTCACTTCAACCGCCTGACCGCAGGTGCCGACGGCACCCTCTATCTCGCTGGCGAAGGCGGCCTGCTGCTGGTCTCGCGGGACGGTGGCAAGAATTGGATCCGGCCCGAGGTGCCCTATGATGGCTCCTTCTTCGGCGCCCTGCCGCTCAATGGCAGCCGTGTTCTGCTCTACGGCCTGCGCGGTCACATCCTGCGCTCGGATGATTGCGGAACGGAATGGACCGAGGACAGGAACCCGGTCGAGGTGCTCATCATGGGCAGCACCCGCCTCGCCACCGGCCCGGTGGTGCTGGCCGGCCAGGGAGGCAACTTCTTCGTGAGCCGCGATGCCGGCATCACTTTCACCCACTGGAAGCCCGCCGACTTCGGCACCAGTGTCGCCGCCGTGATCGATGCCGGCGACGGCACCCTGCTAACCGTCGGCGAAGCCGGCGCCGTGCGCGTCACCCTGCCCTCTCAATGATATCCGAGGCCGTCATTGCGAGGAGCGGAGCGACGAAGCAATCCATCTGGATCGCCACGCCCGGAGTTGCCGGGCTCGCGATGACAAACCGGATACCATGATCAAGCGCCTTGAGGAACTCGTCTTCCGCTACCGCCCGGTCACCCTGGCGGTCTTCGTGGTCATCACCGTGGTGCTGGGCTGGTTCGCGTCCAAGACCCGCATCGATGCCAGCTTCGACAAGCAACTGCCCACCGGCCACGAATACATCGAGAACTTCAAGAAGCACCGCACCCAGTTCGGCGGTGCCAACCGCGTGGTCATCGCCCTCGTGGCGAAGCACGGCGACATCTTCACCCCGGAATTTTTCAAGACCCTCAAGGCCGTCACTGACGAGACTTACTATCTGCCCGGTGTGGACCGGGCGCAGGTCACCTCCATCTACACGCCCAACGTCCGCTACATCGAGGTCGTCGAGGACGGCCTGGCGGGCGGCAATGTCATCCCGGCGGATTTCACCGCTGACGCCGCCGGTCTGGAGCGAGTCCGCCAAAATGTCATCAAGTCCGGCCGGGTCGGCATGCTCGTGGCCAACGATTTCACTGGCGCGGCCGTCATCGCCTCGCTGCTCGAGGTCGATCCCGCCACAGGGGAAAGGCTCGATTACGCCAAGGTGGCTGCCGCGCTCGAGCATAACATCCGGGAGAAATACCAGAGCGACCAGGTCAGCATCCACATCATCGGCTTCGCCAAGGTCATCGGCGACATCACCGACGGCGCCAAGGGCGTGCTGGTCTTCTTCGGCATCGCCCTCGTGATCTCCGCGGTGCTGCTCTACTACTTTTCGCAGTCGCTGATGCTCACGGTGCTGCCGCTGCTCACCTCGTTCTGCGCCGTCATCTGGCAGTTCGGCATACTCAACCTCCTGGGCTTCGGCATCGACCCGCTCTCGATTCTCGTGCCGTTCCTGATCTTCGCCATCGCGCTGAGCCACGCCACGCAGATGCTCCGTTCGTTTCGATTTGAAGTCAACATGGGCAAGGACGAGCCGGCGGCCGCGCGCGCCTCGTTCAGCAACCTGTTTGTCCCGGGCTGCGTGGCCATCCTGACCGGCACCGTAGGCTTCAGCACCATCTACCTCGTCGCCGTGCCGACCATCCAGGAGCTGGCGATCACGGCCAGCCTCGGCGTGTTTCTCATCATCTTCACCGACCGCTTCCTGCTGCCGGTGCTGATCTCCTACACGAAAATGAGTGCGGGCTTCCGCAAGAGGGTGAATTTCCGCCGCTTCGCCCTGCAGCCCTACTGGCGCCGGCTGACCAACCTCACCACCGGTCCCGTCAGCTCGATCGTCATCATCCTCGTCTCCCTCGCGCTGCTGGTCTTCGGCTGGATCAAGTCCTCCCAGGTCAAGATCGGCGATCTCCACGCCGGCGTCCCCGAGCTCCGGCAGGATTCCCGCTACAACAAGGATACGGCCGTCGTGACCAAGGAATTCAGCATCGGCGTCGACGTCATCACGGTGCTCGTCGAGACCGTGCCCAACGGCGTCATCGACCACGACATCATGGCACTGGTCGACCGCTTCGGCTGGCACATGCGCAACATCGAGGGCGTGCAGTCCACCATGGCGCTGACCGACGTCGCCAAGACCATCAACTCCGGCTGGAACGAGGGCAGCCTCAAGTGGCGCATCATCCCGCGCAACCCGGCCGCGCTCGCCCAGGCCGTCTCACCGGTCGAGACCGCCACCGGCCTGCTCAACGACGACGGCAGCGTCATCCCCGTGATGATCTACCTGCGCGACCACAAGGCCGAGACCATCAAGCGCGTCGTCGCCTCCGTGAAGGAGTTCCGCGCCCTCCACGGCACCGACCGCGCCAAGTTCCAGCTCGCCACCGGCAACGTCGGCGTCATGGCCGCCACCAACGAGGTCGTCTCCGCCGCGCAGAACCCGATGATCATGTGGGTCTATGCCGCCGTGATCGTGCTCTGCCTGATCTCCTTCCGCTCATGGCGCGGGGCGCTGTGCGTCATCGTGCCGCTCGTCGTCGTTTCCTATCTCGGCTACGCGTTGAAATATTATCTCAACATCGGCCTGAAGACCTCCACCCTGCCCGTCATCGCTCTCGGCGTCGGCATCGGCGTGGACTACGGCATCTATCTTTTCTCGGCCATCCAGGAGCGCCTGGAGGCGGGTGAGACCTTCGAGGACGCGCTGTGCTTCGCCTTCGCCACCATGGGCACCTCCGTGATGTTCACCGGCAGCGCACTCGCGGCGGGCGTCGGCACTTGGGCGTGGTCCGCCCTGAAGTTCCAGGCCGACATGGGCATTCTGCTCAGTTTCCTGTTTTTCTTCAACATGCTCGGCGCGATGCTGCTGATGCCCGCCCTCGGCCGCTGGCTCTTTCGCGACAAGCTCGCCCACCACCTCAGTCCCTGCCCGCCCTCGCCTACGGCCTGAGGCGCGCATAAATCATTGCTCCCGTTCCTCCGATGCCTGCCGAATCCTCGCCGCTCTTGACCCCAGCCCAGCGCAAGCTCGTCGGCTTTGCCCTCGGGTTTGCCGCGATCTGCGCCATCGGCTTCCTGCTCTATGTGTTGCTGGCCGGCGTAGCGCGGTTCATCAGCACCTTCTCGGGCGTCATCTGGCCGCTCGCCGTCGCCGGCATCCTGGCCCTGCTCATGCGGCCGGTGGTCACTTTTTTTGAAAAACGGTTGAAGCTGAAACGCCCGCTGGCCGTGGTGCTGCTGTATGTTGTCTTCCTGCTGCTGGTCGCCAGCCTGTTGGTCACCTTCCTGCCGGCCCTGGTTTCGCAGTTGCTCGAGTTCATCGCCTACCTGCCCACGCTGTGGCACAAGACGGTGGTGTGGAGCGAGGCCCATTTCCCAGAGTGGTTGGCCATCATCCGTCCCTATCTCGATCATCCCACCGTCAAGGCGGCCCTCGACGGCCTGGCACAGCAGGCACAGGATCTCCTCGGTCACATCGCCCCGACGCTCAAGTCGGCCGGCGCCGGCCTTTTTGGAATTTTCGGCGTCGTGGCGTCACTGGCGGTCATACCCGTCTATCTGTTTTTCTTCCTGCTCTCGAACAACGACCCGACCAGGTCGCTGCCCGACCACCTGCCTTTCCTGCAGAAGGAACACCGCGACGACATCGTGTTCCTCATCCGCGAGTTTCTCGGCATTCTGGTGGCTTTCTTCCGCGGCCAGCTGCTGATCGGGCTGATCATGGGGATGCTTTACGCCATCGGGTTCTCGATCGGCGGCCTGAAGTTCGGCCTGGCGATCGGTCTGCTTACCGGACTCCTCAACATCGTGCCCTATCTCGGCAGCATCCTTGGCCTGAGTATCGCCCTGCCGCTGGCCTACCTGCAGCCGGACGGCGGCCTGGCCCTTGTCGGCATCTGCGTGGGGGTCTTCGCTGCGGTGCAGGCCTTCGAGGGCTGGTTCCTGACGCCCCGCATCATGGGCCGGCAGACCGGCCTGCATCCCGTCGCCATCATCGTCGCCATCTTCTTCTGGGGCCAGGCGCTGGGCGGCGTGCTCGGCATGATGCTGGCCGTGCCGCTGACGGCCTTCTTCGTGACCGCCTGGCGCTTCGTCCGGCGGAAATATTTTGCCGCGTAACGGTGCCCGGGATGCGGTAGCCGTGTCGGCGATCCTACCACTCTCCTGACACCGGGCTGTCAGCAGGACCGTTCCGCGACTTTGACTTCGCCCCATGCGCGCACCTTGCTGAAAACATGCCTTGGGAAGTGCAGCATCAACACGGGGTCAACCTGCCGCAGATCGGCTGGTGGCTGGACGCGCAGAAATCCCAGAGCCGCTCCTTTGTCTCCCACGCCCACTCCGACCATATCGCGTCTCACCGGGAGATCATCGCCACCCGCGAGACGGCCAGCCTCATGCGGCTGCGGGTGGGCGGCAGGCGCGAGGAGCATATCCTCGGTTTCGACGAACCCTTTGCAGCGGACTTTGGTTGCGAGGTCCGGCTTTACCCGGCGGGCCACATCCTTGGCTCCGCCATGTTTCACGCCACGACGGAACACGGCACCCTGCTCTACACGGGCGACTTCAAGCTCCGGCCGAGCCTCGCCGCCGAGCCGTGCGCCACACCGCGCGCCGACGTGCTCATCATGGAGACGACCTTCGGCCTGCCGCGCTACGTGTTCCCGCCGCAGGAGAAAATCGAGGCAGACATCGTCGCCTTCTGCCGGCAGGCGCTGGCCGACAAAGTCACCCCTGTCCTCTATGCCTACAGCCTCGGCAAGACGCAGGAGCTCCTGCAGATCGTCGGAGGCGCCGGCCTGCCCGTCATGCTGCACGCCAACAGCCTCAAGATGACCAAACGCTACGCCGAGCTCGGCATGAAACTGCCACCCTTCGGACTGCTCGATCCCCGCAACCACGCCGGCCACGTCGTCATCGCCCCGCCCATGCAGAACCACCTCGCGCCGCTGACGTGGATCAATCCCAAGCGCACCGCCATCGCCTCGGGCTGGGCCATGGACAGCGGCGCCATCTACCAGAACCGGTGCGACGCGGCCTTCCCGCTGTCCGACCACGCCGATTTTCCCGACCTGCTCGCCTTCGTGGATAAGGTGCAACCAAAGGTCGTCTACACGCTCCATGGTTTCGCCAAGGAGTTCGCCGCCACCTTGCGGGCCCGCGGCGTCGAGGCCTGGGCCATCGGCCAGCAGAACCAGATGGACCTGAAGCTTTGACGACCATGCCGGTTGCCCGCGAATGTCGCGAATAGATGCGAAAGGCTGAAAGTAGCAGCCGTGGCAACACGGCTGGCCAGAGGCGCTACCGCTGCTGCTTGAGTCGTTTTTCGCGCGGATTTGCGTGATTGGCGGGCAGCTTTGGCTCCCACCAAAAACTCGACGCCCGGCGCACCTTCGCCCATTCGTGGTGTCAGCATCCCTGTGAAATATTCCGCCCTCCTGCTTTTCTGCCTACCCTTGCTCGCCGCCGCCGCGCCTTTCACGGCCATCGGTGACGGCGAGAAACTCACCTACAAGGTCGGCTTCGCCATCTTCAGTCACGCGGGCGACATCACCATCGCCGGGCGGAGCGAAACCACCGACGGCAAGGAATTGGCCAATGTGACGGTCGATACCCGTTCCCGGGGCATTGTGCGCGGGCTCTACGAATTCGACAGCAAGGCCGAGGCCGTGATTGACCGGCCCACCGGCCGCCTGCTGGCCGTGCGCGAGACCGGCGCCGACCCGAAGCGGCCCATCGACAACGATTTCAAGATCAACTACGAAAAACGACTCGCCACCTACACCGACCGCGTGCGCACCGGGCGCAGCGCGGAGTTGCAGCTCCCCGAGGACGGCGACCCGCTCGACCTGATCAGCGCGCTGGTCCAGACCCGTGAGTGGAACCTGAAGCCCGGCGAGAAACGCGACATCGTCGTCCAGTTTGCTCGGGATTTCTACGCCATCTCGATCTACGCCGAAGGATATGAGGAGGTTCGCACGCCCCTGGGGCGCTACAAGACCCTCGTGCTCGTGCCTCGCATGGAAAAAGACCCGAAGGGACTCTTCAAACGTGGTGGCGAGATCAAGGTCTGGGTCTCGGAAACACCGTCGCGCCAGCCCGTGCAAATGCAGCTCAAGCTGAATTTCGGCACCGCCCTGCTCACCCTCGCCGAGCATACGATCACTCCGTCATCGCCTGTGACTCCGGCCGTGGCGCCGTGACCCCGGGGGCGGGCCCGACGCATGACCTCGATCCTGGTCCTCCGTGGCGGAGCCCTCGGGGACTTTCTGCTCACGCTGCCCTTGTTGCGCGCCCTCCGGCGTCG
>DAORVZ010000001.1:0-18243 GCA_035434005.1 Lacunisphaera sp. | reverse complement strand
ACGGCGATTTTCGCCGCCGCCCGGGCCGAAACCGTCTATCTGCACCAGCCGGCCGACAAGCACGACACCCACCTCGCCGTGCTCGCCCATTCGCTCGCCGCGTTGCGCGCGCTGCCCGAAGCTCACCGGCCGAAGCGTGTGCTAGGCTGCGAGGTCTGGCGCGACCTCGATTGGATGGTGGACGCCGACAAGCAGGTGCTCGACGTGGGCGCCTACCCGAATGTCGCCGCCGCGCTCGTGGGCGTGTTCGACTCCCAGATCAGCGGAGGCAAGCGCTACGACCTCGCCACCGCCGGCCGCCGGCTCGCCCACGCCACCTACCACACCTCCCACTCCACGGATCGTTTCGCCGGCCTCACCTGGGCCATGGATCTCACCCCGCTGGTGCAGGACGCCACCCTGTCCGTGCGCGACTATGCCCGCGCGCATCTCGACCGATTCCGGCACGATGTGGACACCCGGCTCGCAAAGTTTTTCTAGCCCCGCCCACCCCAGCCCCATACCCCCGTGAGCCAAGGAAATTCCGTCACCCGTTACGCCTGGCTGCTCGTCGCCCTCCTGTGGGTGGTCGCCATGCTCAACTACCTCGACCGGCTGATCATCCCCTCGGTGCGCGGTTTCATCGTCGCCGACATCCCGATGAGCGACGCGCGCTTCGGCCTGCTAACCTCGGTTTTTCTGTGGATCTACGGCCTCGTGAGCCCGGTGGGCGGCTTCCTCGCCGACCGCTACAGCCGCAAGTGGGTCATCCTGGTGAGTCTTGCCGTCTGGTCCGTCATGACCTGGCTCACGGGCCACATGCACCGCTTCGAAACCCTGCTGCTCGTGCGCGCCATCATGGGCATCGGCGAGGCCTGCTACATCGCCGCCGCGCTCGCGCTCATCGCCGATTATCACACGGGCAAGACGCGGTCGTTCGCCACGGGGCTGCATCAGAGTGGACTCTACGCCGGCGCCGCTCTCGGCGGGGCGGGCGGCTGGATCGCCGCCGATCACGGCTGGCGCGCGGCCTTCACCATCTTCGGCGCGGTCGGCGTGGTCTATACCCTCTTGCTCATGTTCCTGCTCCGCGATCGGGAGCGCCCGGCCGCAGCGGCCGCCACCGTCCCCGACGAACCGATCTCCATATCGGCGGCGGGCCGGGAGCTGTTCTCGGCACGCGCGTTCTGGGCGCTCATCGTTTACATTGGCCTGGCCGGGACGGCGTTCTGGCTGATCAACGGCTGGCTGCCCACCTTCCTGCAGGAGCGTTTCCTCGGCTGGAAGCCATCCGGCGCGTGGGCGGCGATGCTGCCGGCCACCTGGGGGGACAAGCTGGCCGTCACCGCAGGCTCCGCCGGCTTGTGGGCCACCGTGCCGGTGCAGATCGCCTCCTTCGTCGGCATCCTCGTCGGCGGCGCGTGGGCCGATCGTTGGGCGCAGACCAACCCGCGCGGCCGCCTGCTCATCCCGATGCTCGGCTTCGTCTGCGCCGGACCCTGCCTGTTTCTGCTGGCGCACACCTCGTCGTTCGCCTTCGCGCTCGCGGCCATGATCGTGTTCGGCGTGGGCCGCGGCTTTGCCGACGCCAACCTGATGCCCATCGTCTGCCAGGTGCTGAACCCGCGCTACTGCGCGACCGCCTACGGGCTGCTCAATTTCGTGAGTGTCAGTATCGGCGGCCTCATGATCTACGCCGGCGGCTGGCTGCGCGACCAGCAGGTCAGCCTTGCGGTGCCCTTCACGATTTCCGCCGCCGGTCTGTTCCTCGCCGGCCTGATGCTCCTGCTGGTGCGCCCCAAGGCCTGAGGGCGAAGGCGGTTCGCCTGAATTTTTCCGGCCACAGCGCTGCGAGCAGCCGCTGGCCATTTGCATCGGGACTTGGTGGGCCCACCGGGATTCGAACCCAGAACCAAGGGATTATGAGTCCCCTGCTCTAACCGTTGAGCTATAGGCCCAGACCTGCGGGCAAGGTGAACCGGGATTGGCGCGGCGGTCAACTGGCTTGCGGCCGGCCACAAAAAAGCCGGTCCTTGCGGACCGGCTTTCGTTAAGTGGCGTTCGCTCAGCCTTCGTAGCCCGGGAGCGTCTTGTCCACCGACTCCTTGGCGAGCTTCGCGTAGGCGGGCAGACCGTTGTCGTAGGGCACCGCGACCTCGCCCTGGATGAGCGGGGTGGCGTAGCGGAAGAACTGGAAGTTCAGGCTGACGCCGTCCTCGTTGATCCACTCCTTGGGCAGGCGCTTCGGGTTGGCGATGACATCGCTGAGGGCGGAGAGGCCGGTCTCGCAGGTGTAGTTGTCGCCGTCGCCGCGCACGAGCGTGACGAGCTTGTCGGACTCGCCAGCGATGGCGGCCTTGACGGCAGCCTGGCCCACGAGGAACGCCTCGTCGGCGTCCGTTTTCGAGGCGAGGTGGGCGGCGGCACGCTGGGTGAGGCCGAGGCGGGCGACGCGGCACTTGGCACCGATCTGCGACTCGACGAAATCCTTCAGGGTCTCGCCGACGCCGCCGAGCTGCGTGTGGCCGGCCGCATCCGCGTTCTCTACGGAAACGTAGTTGCCATCCTTGTCCACGAGGCCCTCGCCGACCACGACGACGGCGTGCTTCTCGCGCTTGAGGACGCGGCGGACGTCATCGAGGAACTTCTCATTGGTGAAGGGAACCTCGGGGAGGTAGACGAGGTGCGGGGGATCGTTCGGGTGGTCGCGGCGCTTGGCCAGCGAGGCGCCGGCGGCGAGCCAGCCGGAGTTGCGACCCATGACCTCGACGATCGTGACGAGATCGCCCTGGCCCATGGCGTCGGCGTCGAGCGCGAGCTCCTTGACAGTGGCGCCGATGTATTTGATCGCGCTGCCGTAGCCGGGGCAGTGGTCGGTGGCGGGCAGGTCGTTCTCGATCGTCTTCGGGATGCCGATGACGCGGAGGTCGTAGGCCTGCGCCCGGGCGAGATCGGCGATCTTGCTGGCGGTCTCCTGGGAGTCGCCGTCGCCGATGTGGAAATAATAGCGGATGTTGTGCGCCTTGAACACCGCGAGCACGCGCTCGAACTCGGCGGCTTGCTTCAGCTTCGAGCGGCAGGTGCCGAGCGCCGCGCCGGGCGTGTAGCGAAGGCCGCGGATGGCCTGCTGCGACTCGGCCGCGAGATCGACAAAATCCTCACCCAGGAGGCCGAGGACGCCGTTCAGCGAGCCATAGATTTCCTCGATGGAGGCGTGGTTGAGGGCTTCGGCGACAACGCCCGCGACGCTGGCGTTGATGACGGCCGTGGGGCCGCCCGACTGGCCGATGAGACAATTACCTACGAGTTCTTCTGCCATGATGTGTTGTGGTTAAAGCTGTTAAAGAAGCGAAAAGAGGGTTCAAAAAAGGCGCCGCTTCGGACACTGGCAAACCAAAACCTTGGGGAGGCGAAGAATAAATCCGCCGCCCCGCCGCGAATGACCACGCGACTCACACCGCATGAGCCCCGGCCCGGGGGTGAAAATTCCATCCGGCCCCTTCCGCGTGAAAAAATATTATCGTCGGAATGCGCGGCCTTACAGCAGCTTGCCGGGGCGGTAGTCCGCCGCGCCCTTGTGCTTCTTCGCCAGCGGTGCGACCGCGGCGGCGAACGCATCCACCTGATGCGGGGCGGCGCCGACAAAGCGTTCGTTCTCCGCGAGGATTTGCTGAAGCTTCTTTTTGCCGAGACCGACACGCTTGTCGCCCGCCAGCCGGCCGAGCAGGTCGGCGTCGCCGCCGTTGCGCAGCGCCTTGGCTGCGGCGAGCGCGTGCTCCTTGATCGCCTCGTGCGCGGTCTCGCGGCCCGCGCCGCCCTTCACCGCCTCCATGAGGATCGTCGTGGTCGCGAGGAACGGCAGGTTGCGCTCGTTCTCGGCCGCGATGGCCGCCGGGAAAATCTCCATCTGCCGCAGGATCGTGAGGAAGGTCTCGAGCAGGCCGTCGATCGCGAAGAACGCGTCCGGCAGCGCCACGCGGCGCACAACCGAGCACGACACGTCGCCTTCGTTCCACTGGTGGCCGGCGAGATTGGCCGTCATCGTCACGTAGCCGGAAAGGATCGTCGAGAAGCCGCAGACGCGCTCGCAGTTGCGGGCGTTAACCTTGTGCGGCATCGCGGAAGAGCCCACCTGCCCGTCCTGAAAACCCTCGGTCAGCAGGCCGGCACCGGCCATCAGGCGCAGCGTCGTGGCACAGCTCGCGGCGGCCGCGCCAGTATGGTGCAAGGCGCTGACGACATCAAAGTCGAGCGAGCGTGGATAAACCTGGCCGACGGCACCGAGCGAGGCCTTGAACCCAAGATGCTTCAGGATGCGCGCCTCGAGCTGGTCCACCTTGGTCGTGTCACCGCCGAGCAGAGTGAGCTGGTCGAGCTGCGTGCCGACGGCGCCCTTGAGGCCGCGCACCGGGTAACGGGCAACCAGGTCGTCGAGGCGCTGCGCGGCCATGAGCAGTTCCTGCGCGAACATCGCGAGGCGCTTGCCGAAGGTCGTGGGCTGTGCCGGCACGTTGTGCGTGCGGCCGGTGATCATCACATCGCGGTGCTGCGCGGCGCGCTTCGCCAGCGCGAGCAGCGCGGCGGCGACCTTGAACTGCACGTGCTGGAGCGAGCGGGCCACCTGCAACTGCTCTACGTTTTCTGTCAGGTCGCGGCTGGTCAGGCCGAGGTGTATGAACTGGCGCCCAGCCAGCTCGGAAAATTCCTCGAGGCGCGACTTCACGTCGTGGAGGGTGACGCGCTCGCGCTCCTTGATGCGCCCGACGTCCACGTCGCCGCGGACGCGTTCGTAGTCCTTGATGGCCTCGGCCGGGATGGCGACGCCGAGGTCCTTCTGGGCCTTCATCACCGCGATCCAGAAATCGCGCTCCAGCAGGATGCGGCCGGTCGCCGACCAGGTCGCTTTCATCGCGGGCGAGGCGTAGCGCTCGGCGAGGACGTTGGGGATGGTTTCGGCGGCGGGGGCGGGTGGCTTCACGGCGGGGGAACGCTTGCGCGTTCGGTTGAAGGTTGAAAGGTGAAAGTTGAAAGATGACGGAGGGACTTTTGTAGGAGCCTGTTTACAGGCGATGGGAACGTGAAATCGCCTGTAAACAGGCTCCTACAAAATGCCGCCTACAGCCGGTTTCGGTCTTTCAACTCTCACCCTTCAACCTTCAACTTCCACCATGGGTCATTCCGTCGAGGGTCACCTCAAGCTCAACGTCGCCGACTATGACAAGCTCATCCGGCAGCTCGTGCCGGGTTACGCGGCCATGCGCAGCGCCCACATGGCGCTGCTGAGAAAATTGCTTCCGGCCGACCGGGCCTGCCTGGTGCTCGACCTCGGCGGCGGCACCGGCGCGCTCGCCGAGGCCGTGGCGGAAACGCTGCCGCTGGCCGAGGTGGAGATCTGGGACATTGATCGCGCCATGCTCGGCGTGGCGCGCGAACGCTGCGCGCGCTTCGGCGCGCGCATCCGTTATGTGGAGCGCTCCTTCGCGGAGCCGCTGGCGCCGTGTGACGCGGTCGTCGCGTGCATCGCGCTGCACCACGTGAAGGATCTGGCCGCGAAGGGCGCCATCTACCGGAACATTTTCACGGCGTTGCGGCCGGGCGGGATTTTTCTGAACGCCGACACGGCCATCGCCGCAAGCGGCGCGCTGCGGGATTTTTCCTACCAAGAATGGGTCAAGGGGATGGCGCCGCACGGCATCGGTGCGGCGCAGGCGCGCGCGCATTTCGCCAGTTGGGCGCACGAGGATTATTACCCGCCGCTGGCGACCGAGCTGCGGTTGGTGGGCGAAGCCGGTTTCGCCGACCCCGAGTGCTTCTGGCGCGAGATCCCGTTTCTGATCTTCGGCGGGATGACGTGAGCGGCCTCAATCATTATCTTTCTCTTAATCCTACTCGTTCTCTCGTTGCCGGAAATTCACGAGAACGAGAATGATTACGATTCCGAGAATGAGTTAAATCGCCCCCGGTGCCAGGCACCGCACAGCCATGGCGCGCAGGACGGCTTCCTGCTCGTTCGGCCGGCGGACGATCTCCTCGAAGGCGCGGATGAACTCCTGCTGGTTGTCGATCAGGCGGCGCAGGTTTGGCAGCCGGCCCGCGCTGGCGAGCTTGCCAACATACCACTGGTTCTGGGTGAAAAGATGGTAGGCGCTCTTCTCGGTGTCGCCGCCGAAATGCCTGGCGTAGGTGCCCTGGGCGCGCGCCCACGCCGCCTTGTCGAAACCGTAGGGACCGGGTGCGCGCAGTTCGCCGGTGTCGAGCAGCACGCGCACCTGGATGAGGATGCGGTTGCGGTTCTGCAGCGCGCTGAGCACGGGGCGGGCGTCGTTGCCGTTGAAGAAGTGCTGGGCCAGCGCCGCCAGCGTGCCCGCCAGATCGCCGGCGAAGAAACGCTCGGCCGACGCGAAGAAATCCCCCTCGGCGAAGTTCGGCGTGAGCTCGTCAATCTGGGCGTCGCCGATGACGCCACCCTCGCCCACGTAGGTCGCGAGCTTGCGCACTTCCTCCGTGAGCAGCCGCGTGTTGGCCCCGACCTTCGAGAGCAGCAGCTCGATCGCGCCGGGACCGAAGCTCACGCCGCTGGCGCGCGCCTCCGCGATCGCCACCCCGGCGAGCGCCTCGCCGGCCGATTCGCCGTCGCCGCCGGCCAGCGTGAAGTCGCCGTTGGCCTCGCACCATTTCGGAAACGAGCGGCGCCGGTCCACCGGTGCGGCGGTGAGGACGACCGCGACCTCGTCGGCGTTCACCTTCTCCAGCAGCTCCTGCAGGGCCTCGACCTGCTTGAGTGTGCCGTCGGCGCGGCCGGTCACGGTATCGGCGAGGAAACTGATGTCCTTGAACCACACGACGTGTTTGCCGCCGAACATCGGGACGGTCTGCACGGCATCGCGGAAGCGGTTCACGGCGGTCTCGACCTCGTCCACGTTGTTGGCGAAGCCGCTGATGATCTCGCGGGAGAAATCGTCGGCCTGCGCCTCGGCCGCCAGCGCCTCAAAGCGCTCCCGACCCAGCCGGTTGGCAATGAAGTCGTCCGGTCCGCAGAAAATCGCGAAGGCTTTGGTGGCGGCGGGCATGGCGCAAAACTCAGCACTCATCCCGCAGTTGTGGCAAGTGTGGGTTGTTGCACCCAATCGCTGTCATCGCGAGGCCGGCTCTGCGGCCGTGGCGATCCCCGCGTGCGTTCTGGATTGCTTCGTCGCTTCCGCTCCTCGCAATGACCGGAAGTGAGGATGGCGCACGCCTCAGTTCGCCAGCGGCACCGCCACCCGGCGCGATTCCTTCGCCACTTCGCGGCGCAGCCAGTCGATGGCGGCGGTGACGGCCCGCTCCTTCACGGCGCAGCGCGGGCCGGGATAGGTCAGCTTCTTCGACCAGTCGCCGCCGGGGGCGTGCAGGCCGATGTAAATCGTGCCGATCGGGTTGTCGCCCGCGCCGCCGGTCGGGCCGGCAAAGCCCGTGATTGCCAAACCGTAGTCCGCCCCGAGTTGTTCGGCAACGCCCGTGGCCATCGCCACGGCGCACTCTTCGCTCACCGCGCCATGCTGGGACAGCAGGCACTCGGGACAGTCGAGCAGGAGCATCTTCGCGTCGTTGCTGTAGGAGACGATGCCCCCCTGGAAAAACTTGGCGGCGCCGCAGACATCGGTGAACGAGTTGGCCAGCAGGCCGCCGGTGCAGGACTCGGCGACGGCCAGCGTGCGGCCCTGGGTGCGCAACTGGTCGGCGACCGCCTTCACCATGCTGTCGTGGCCAAAGCAGACAAAGTCATCGCCGAGCAGCGTCGCGCAGTCATCGGCGAGCGCGCGCAGCGCGGTCATCGGATATTTGCCGTCGGGCGAGCTGATGCGGCAGTCCACCTGGCCGAGGTGCGCGCAGAACGCGATGTTCAGGCCGGGATGCCGGTCGAAAAGCGGCTGGAACCGGGTCTCGAGCGCCGACTCGCCGACCCCGGCGGTGCGCAGCTGGATGTAGGCCTCGCTCTCGGCCAGCAAGCCCTGCGCGGTCAGCCGCGGGATGACCTGCTCGGTGAACATCGGCCGCAGCTCGTTGGGCGGGCCGGGCAGCATGATGAGCACCTTGCCGTCCTGCTCGACCCAGAGGCCGGGCGCCGTGCCGTTGGCGTTGGGCAGCACCTCGCCGCGCTCAAACTTGTAGGCCTGCTTGAGATTGTTGGCGGTCGGCACGCGGTTGAACTTCGCAAATCGCTCGGCGATCGCGCGCTCGATGGCCGGGTCGAACACCAGGCGTTGCCCCAGGGCCTGCGCCAGCACGTCGCGCGTGCGGTCGTCGCAGGTCGGACCGAGACCGCCGGTGGTAATGAGGACATCGGCCTTGGCCCAGCTTTCGCGGAATTGTTCGGCGATGATGTGGGCCTCGTCGGAAATGGTGACATTGCGCGCCAGCTGCACGCCGCGCCGGCCGAGCTCGCCACCGATCCAAGTCAGATGGCCGTTGGCCGTCAGTCCGAGCAGCAGCTCATCGCCGAGCGTGAGCAATTCGTAGCGGGGCGCGATGCGGAGTGCGCCCGGTTTGATTGATTCCGGGGTGGCCATACGGTGTATGGACGCGCAACCTAGCCCGTTTTTCACAAAATGCCAGCCGCCAGCCGCACTGACGATTTCAGGGAAAAGATCCGGAATCTGCCGGACGGACCCGGCGTTTACCTGATGAAGGACCGCCTCGGCCGCATCATCTACGTCGGCAAGGCCAAGAGCCTGAAAAAGCGCGTCTCCACCTACTTCCAGGCCGGCCGCGAGCGCGCCCTGCGCCACCAGCCCAAGATCCGCACGCTGATCGAGCTGATCGCCGACTTCGAGATCCTCGAGGTGAAATCCGAACCCGAGGCCCTCCTCCTTGAGGGCAAGCTGATCAAGCAGTGGCGGCCGAAATACAACACCGACTTCACCGACGACAAGCGCTTCCTCCTCGTCCGCATCGACCTTGAGGCCGAGCTGCCGAAGTTCATGCTCACGCGCTTCCGGAAGGACGCGCGCTCGCGCTACTTCGGGCCCTTCGCGCACTCCGGCCTGTTGCGCAAGACCCTCGCCTCCATGAGGCAGAAATTTGGCGTGCTCCTCGCCGACACCCACCCGCAGAAAATTGGCCCCGACACCTGGCAGCTCTACGACGACGTGCGCGCCGAGCTCTACGGCTGGCCCAACACCGTCACGACCGCCGAATACCGCGAGCGCGTCGCCGCAGCCTGCGCCTTCCTCGACGGCAAGAGCCGCGAGTGGCTCGCCTCGCTGCGCGAGGAGATGTCGGCGCGCGCCGCAAAACAGGAATACGAGAAGGCTGCGGAGCTGCGCGACGTCGTGCTCGCGCTGGAGCAGACGCTGGCGCGCACGCGCAAGTTCACCCGCGACCTGACCAAGCTGCAGCCCAATCGGGCCGCGCTGCAGGAGCTGCAGACCGCCCTCGGGCTCGAGTCGCCGCCGGTGCACATGGAGTGCTTCGACATCTCGCACATCAGCGGCACCTTCGTCGTCGCCTCGATGGTGCACTTCACCGACGGCCGGCCCGACAAGGATCACTATCGGCGCTTTTCCATCAAGAGCTTCATCGGCAACGACGACTTCAAGGCGATGGAGGAGGTCGTGGCCCGCCGCTACCGCCGCCTCATCGAGGAGCAGAAACAATTCCCCGACCTCATTGTCATCGACGGCGGCCGCGGCCAGATCGGCGCGGCGCTCAAGGCCTTCGTCGGGCTGGACTGCCAGCCGCCCGCCATGATCGGCCTCGCGAAGAAGGCGGAGACGATCATCTTCCCCGACGCGCGCGCGCCGCTGAACCTGCCACTCGGCAATCCCGGCCTCGGCCTGCTGCAACGCCTGCGCGACGAGGCGCACCGTTTCGCCAACACCTACAACGCCGACCTCCGCTCGAAAAAGATCAAGGAAAGCATCCTCGACGATTTCTCCGGCCTGGGCGAAAAAAGGAAG
Source organism: Lacunisphaera sp. (assembly GCA_035434005.1). Classification (GTDB taxonomy): domain Bacteria; phylum Verrucomicrobiota; class Verrucomicrobiia; order Opitutales; family Opitutaceae; genus Lacunisphaera. The sequence goes on along the minus strand of DAORVZ010000001.1, from coordinate 8,326 downwards.
GCTGCCCTCCTCGCCCACTTTGGCTCGATCGACCGGCTGCGCAGCGCGTCGGTGGAGAAGATCACCCAAGTGCCCGGTTTCGGCGAAAAGGCCGCCGCGCGGCTGCACGCCTTCCTCGCCAGCGCGAAGCCCGTCACTTCCGCAGACGCACAATAAAGGCCAGCGCCCGGTCGGGCAGGAGCCATTTCAGCAACAGGAAGATCTTCGCGTGGAAGGGCCCGCTGTAGCGCGGCGCGGGATTGTCGGCCACAAGCGCGCGCTCCACCAGCCGCGCGATGTCGTCGGGCGTGCCGGCGATGTGGCGCAGCCGGTCGTAGCCGACGCGGAAGCCGCCGAGATAGGGCGCATAGGGTCCGGCGTTTTCAATGACCCCGGTGGACGCGGCGTTGGCGGCGTCCACAAACTCCGTGAGGATGAATCCCGGCCGGATAAGCGTCACACGCACGCCGAAGGGTTTCAGCTCGCCGCGCAGGCCGTCGGTGAGGGCCTCAAGCGCATGCTTGGTGGAATCGTAGATGCTCGACATCGGCCGGGCGATCTTCCCGGCCACCGAGCCGATGTTGACGATGCAGCCGTCGCCGCGCTCGCGCATGGCTGGCAGCACGAGCTGGGTGAGGGCGATGAGGGAGAAGACGTTGGTCTCGTAATTTTTCCGGATGATCTCGATGGGCGCGATCTCGACCGGGCCGCGCGTGCCGTAGCCGGCGTTGTTCACGAGGCCGTCGATGCGGCCGAATTTCGCGAAGGTGGCGGCGACGAGATTCCGGCGGTCGGCGTCGCTCGTGATATCGCCCGCCACGACCAGGACGTTCGCGCCCGAGGGATCGAGTTCGCGCGCCAGCGCGGCAAGCCGGTCAGGGCGCCGGGCAGATATGACGACTTTCGCCCCGGCGCGCACCAGTCTGCGCGCCGTGGCTTCGCCGATACCGGCGGAGGCCCCGGTGACGATGATGACCTGACCGGCTATTTCAGGCATGCCTGCCTCCCAAGCTTGTCATCGCGAGGTGCGCGAAGCGCGCCGTGGCGATCCAGCTGGATTGCTTCGTCGTCCCGCAGCGCGGGCCTCCTCGCAATGACAGTTCACTACTCACTCCGAGTCGTAGATCTGCACGCGCGTCCAGTAGGCCTTGAAGTTGGCGACGAACGCCAGGTGGATCGGATCGACCTGATAGGCGTCGTGGGCCGCGACATCGCGGCACTGCACGATGAGGGCGACATCATAGCTGTGATCAATCACGGGGCGGTCGCCAGTCCTGGCCGACACACCGACATCGATTTTCGCGACGCTCTTGATGCCTGCGAGGCTTTCGACCCCGCGGCGGAATTCCGCTCGCTGGGCCGGTGTGAGTTCGGGTTGGAGCCAGAAGTAGACATTATGGAACAGCATGGGGCCGGAAACCAACACCAGCGCCCGGCCCGTGGCAAACGCCGAGTGGGCAGGTTTTACGAGTTGTTGATTGTTTTGCCGCCGCACCCGGACACACTTGGCCTAAGATTCCGCGGCCTCGCCCGTATTGCCCTCACAATCCAATCCGTCCCATGAAACCCATCCGCCTGTTTGCCCTGTTCTCCCTCGCTTCGCTCGCGGCACTCGCCGCGCCAGTCAGTTCCATCATTTCCGCCGTCACGGTTTACACCGACCGCGCCGTCGTCACCCGCTCCGCCACCGTGGATCTTCCCGGCGGCACCACGGAGCTCGTCTTCGCCAACCTGCCCCAATCCCTCAACGAACGCTCACTCCAAGTCAGCGGCCGCGGCACGGCGCAGGCCCTCATCCTCGATGTCAGCGCGAAGCAGACCTTCGTGGATTTCACACCCAATGCCCGCGTGAAGGAAATCGAGGACCAGCTCAAGGGCCTCGGCAAACAGGTGCGCGGCCTCGACGACCGCGGCAATCTGCTCAACGCGCAACAGGCCTCCCTGGACAAGATGGAGGCCGCCCTTTTCGCCCCGCCGACCAAGGATGTGCCCCGGCCCGACCTCAACCAGTTCACCAACTCGCTCAACTACCTGACCGAGCAGAAGGGCAAGCTCGTCACGGAACGCGCCTCACTCGACGAGCAGCGCGAGGATCTGCAGAACAAGATCAACACCGCGCAGAGCCAGCTCAACGAGCTGCGCGGCGCCGGCGGCCGGGCCTTTAAGACCGTCACCGTCCGCGTCTCGGCCCCGCAGGCCGGCAACCTCGACGTGTCCCTCTCCTACACCGTCCCCGGCGCCAGTTGGGCGCCGAGTTACGATGCCCGCGTGCTGAGCGCCGACCGCGCGGTGGCGCTGAGCTACTTCGGCATCGTCCGTCAGAACACCGGCGAGGACTGGAAGGATGTCGCCCTCACCCTCTCGACCGCGCGCCCCGGCCTCGGCGGCGCCGCGCCGGCGCTGAGCGTGTGGCAGCTGGACGTGTTCAACCCGGTGCTGCTCCGCGAACAAGCCAGCAACGAACGCCGGCGCGAAATGAGCGCCAAGATGGCCCTCCCCGCCGCCGTCAACATGCAGGCCTTCACCACCAACGCCGCCGGTGCCCTGGCCGACGCCCCCGAGGAGCGCGACGCCGAGATGGCGCGCGCCACCATCGAAGCCGGCGCGACGAGCGCGTCCTTCAAGATCGCCGTCGCCTCCTCGGTGCCGAGCGACAACTCGCCGCAGAAGGTGCCGGTCACCAGCGCCACCCTGAAGGCCAACCCCGAATACCTGACCGTGCCGAAGCACCTCGCGACCGCCTACCTGACCGCCAAGGTCTTCAACACCTCCGAGTTCCCGCTGCTGGCCGGCGCGATGAACGTGTTCCTCGACGGCACCTTCGTCGCCACAAGCGCGCTGCGCACCGTGATGGTGGGCGAGAAGTTCGACCTGGCCCTCGGCGCTGACGAGGGCATCAGCGTGAAGCACAAGCGCGTGAACAAGTTCACCGAGGACACCGGCCTCACGAACTCCGGCAAGCGCATCACCTATGAGTATCTGATCACGATCCAGAACAACAAGCGCACCACCGAGCGCGTGATCGTGGCCGACCAGATTCCGCTCTCCCGCAACGAGAAAATCGTCGTCAAGCAAATCGCCCCGACCGCCGGCGAGCTCAAGCCGACCGACGAGGGCTCGCTCAAATGGTCGCTCGACCTCAAGCCCGGCGAGAAGCGCGAGCTCACGGTGAAATTCGCCATCGAGTATCCGAACGACGTGAACGTCACCGGCCTAGACTGAGGCCGCCAGCCCAACTGATCACGCCGGCACGAGCCGCCCCATCGCGGGCGGCTCGATTGTTTTCACGGTGCCAACGTAATCGGTGAGCACGTCGCTCAGCTGCTTGTCGCGGGCGATCTCCCGGCCCTTTTTGAACGACAGGTAGCCGTCGCCGCCCTCGCCGATCGGCAGCGGCGGGACTGGGCTTCCCGTGGGGTCGCCTTGCCGTGCGCCGATCAAGCACCCCGCAGCGGCAGCATCCACTCCAACACGTCGCCGATGCGCGCGGACCAGGCGTGCTCCGTGTGCTCGGCCCCGGGCACCTCGCGACAGGCGAGATCCTCGCCCTCGCGCCAGCCCCGGCCCACCAGCGTGTCGCGGAAAAGCCGGACCGCCTCCCACCCCGGCTCGGCAGTGCCCATGTCTAGCCACAGGCGCACGGCGGGCTTCTTGCGGAGCTTGGCAAAATCCTGAAATACCACGCGGTTGTCCCACCAGATCGACGGCGACAGCGCAGCCACGTGGCCGAACACGCGCGGGTGCCACAACCCAAAATACAGCGACACCAACCCGCCCATCGACGAGCCGACCACGGCCGTGTCGCGCGGGCCCGGCCGCGTGAGGTAGTGTGAGTCGATGAAGGCCTTCAGCTCCTGCACGACGAACTTCGCGTAGCGCTTGGCGTCACCGGTGCTCTTGCATTTCTCCCCGTCCCAGCCGGCGAACTCCGCCGGTGTCGGCGCGTATTCGTTCATCCGGTTGAAGCCGGTGTTGTAGATGCCGACCATGATGGGCGCGACAATCCGGTGCGCCCGGATCAGGTCGGTCGCGCGGTCGCCGGCGCGCCAGGCGTTGCCGAGGAAGGCCGTCAGGGGATCGAAGATGTTCTGCCCGTCCTGAAAATAGACGACCGGATGCCGCCGCCCCCGGATCCGCCCGTAGCCCGGGGGCAGCCACACGACGATGTCGCGGCAGCCCCGGAGTCCGTGGGAGCGGAAGCGACGGTGGAGGCGGAGGGGGGAATCGGGCGGGACTGGGCGCGGCATGGCGGCAAGTCGGGCCATGCCAGCGGGGGAACCGGGTGAAGCAAGCGGTTTTTGCGCCCGGGCCGGGGCAGGGCCGGATTTTCGCGAGTCGCGGCGTGATTCGGCTCCACTTTTCCCTCTACCGTCGCACACTGCGGACATGAAAAAAATCGGCATCCTCCACGGCAAGGAACGCAGCTTCCCACAGGCGCTCATCGAGCGCATCAACGCGATGAACGAGTCCGGCATCACCGCCGAGGAGGTGCTCATCAACCAGGTCCGCCAGGGCGAGCCCACGCCCTACGCCGTCATCCTCGACCGCATCTCGCAGGATGTCCCCTTCTACCGCGCCTATCTGAAGAATGCCGCGCTCAACGGCACCGCCGTCGTCAACAACCCGTTTTGGTGGTCGGCTGACGAGAAATATTTCAACAACTGCCTCGCGACCAAACTCGGCGTCGCCGTGCCGAAGACCGTCCTCCTGCCCTCGAAGGAAATGCCGGCCGACTGCTCCGCCGAGTCCTTCGGCAACCTCGCCTACCCGCTCGATTGGGACGGCATCTTCGAGCACGTCGGCTGGCCGGCCTACTTCAAGCCCCACTCCGGCGGCGGCTGGAAAAACGTCTACAAGGTCCGTGATCGCGACGAATTCTTCAAGGCCTATAACGAGACCGGCCAGCTCGTCATGCTCCTGCAATCCGAGGTGCATTTCGACGACTACTACCGCTGCTACTGCATCGGCGGCACCGATGTCCGCATCATGCAGTATGAGCCGCGCAACCCGCACCACCTGCGCTACGTCGTGGATCGCCCCCCGGGCTCACCCGAGCTACTGGCGCGTATCGAGCGCGATGTGCTCACGCTCAACCACGCCCTCGGCTACGAGTTCAACACCGTCGAGTTCGGCGTGAGCGGCGGCGTGCCCTACGCCATCGACTTCTGCAATCCGGCCCCCGATGCCGACCGCAAGTCCGTCGGCGAGGAGAATTTTGCGTGGGTCGTCGAGGCCGCCGCCAAGATGCTCGTCCGCAAGGCCAAGGCCCACTCGCCCGACCGCAACAACACGATCTGGGGCGCCTACGTGCAGGGCGCGGTCAAGACCGGCCAGCCCGCCGCGCTGCCGAAGAAGAAATGAGCGCATTTTTTCCTGCTTTCTGGAGGGCTCGCGTCCCTGCGAGCCGCCACGGCCCACAGGGACGTGGGCCCTCCACATTCCATCGATCTCTTATTGGAGGGCTCAGCTCCAGCTGAGCCGCGGCCCAGCTGGAGCTGGGCCCTCCACCCAATCACCCCATGGCCGCCAAGAAAAAGCACAAGTTCACCCTCGGCATCGAGGAGGAGTTCCAGATCGTCGACCCGGTCACCCGCGAGCTGAAGTCCCACATCGAGGAGATCATCGAGGGCGGCAAGGTCATCCTCAAGGAGCGCGTCCGGCCCGAGCTGCACCAGTCGGTCGTCGAGGTCGGCACCGACATCTGCGAAGACATCGCCTGCGCCCGCCGGTCCGTCACCGGCCTGCGCCGCGACCTCGCCGGCCTCGCGAAGAAGGCCAATCTCCGCATCGCCGCAGCGGGCACGCACCCCTTCTCCCACTGGATCGACCAGAAGATCTCCAGCGGCGAGCGCTACCAGGGTGTGCTGAACGATCTCCAGCAGATCGCCCGCGCCAACCTCATCTTCGGCCTCCACGTCCACGTCGGCATGCCCGACCGCGAGACCGCCATCCAGCTGCAGAACACCGCGCGCTACTTCCTGCCGCACATCTTCGCGCTGTCCACCAACTCGCCGTTCTGGGTCGGCCGCAACACCGGTTTCGCCTCCTACCGCCTGCAGGTTTTCCAGCGCTTCCCGCGCACAGGCATCCCCGATCTCTTCGAGTCAGTCGAGGAGTTCGATGGCTACGTCAACCTGCTCATCAAGACGGGGTGCATCGACAACGCCAAAAAGATCTGGTGGGACATCCGCCTCCACCCTCTTTTCCACACGCTCGAGTTCCGGGTGTGCGACATCCCGATGCGCGTCGATGAGACCATCTGCCTCGCCGCGATCATGCAGGCCGTCATCGCCAAGCTCTACAAGCTGCACCGCAGCAACCTCGGTTTCCGCACCTACCGCGCCCGCCTGATCAATGAAAACCGCTGGCGCGCCTCCCGCTACGGCATTAACGGCAAGATGATCGACTTCGGCAAGCAGGAGGAAGTCCCCACCCGCGACCTCATCAATGAGCTGCTCGAATTCATTGATGACGTGGTGGATGAACTCGGCTCCCGCGCCGAGGTGAACTACGTGCAGGAAATCCTAGCCAAGGGCACCGGCGCCGACCGGCAGGTTGAGGTTTACAACCGCACCAAAGACCTCAAAGCCGTAGTCGATTACATCATTTCCGAAACCCACCACGGCCTTGAGCTCTGAACTCCAAGACCCAAGCAGTAGCCAGCATCGAGTAGCGAGTAGCGGGCATACCGGACATCAATCCGGATGCGCCTTTTCTGCTCTCTACCCGCTACTCGCTACTCGCTACTGATAAAATGCCTCATACGTCCTCCCTGCCCGCCACCTTCGACCCGGCCCTCACCGCCGGGGCGCACAACGCCATCCATGTCTGTCTCAGGCTGCAACGCGACGAACGCCTGACGCTCATCACCGACCGCGCCAGCGCCGAGATCGCCGCAGCCCTCGTCGCCGAAATCGAGCAGACCGGCGCCGCCTACAACGTCCTCGTCCTTGAGGAATACGGCGCCCGTCCCCATCGCGACATGCCCGCCGCCGTGCTTGAGGACCTCGCGCAGTCGCAGGTCAGCATCTACGCCTGCATCACCCAGACCGGCGAACTCCGCACCCGCATGCAGATGATGGATGTCATCAACCCCCGCCACATCCGGCACGGGCACATGGTGAACATCAACAAGCAGATCATGGTCGAGGGCATGCGCGCCGATTTCCTCGCGGTGGATGCGCTCTCGCAGAAACTTATCGAGAAATGCCGCCGCGCCCAGCGCGTGACGTGCAAGACCGCCGCCGGCACCGACTATGTCGCCGAGCTCTCTCCGAAGCTGAACTGGGTCAAGACCTCCGGCCTCATCACCCCCGCCAAGTGGGGCAACCTGCCCGGCGGCGAGATCTTCACCTCCCCCTTCAATTCCAACGGCCGCTTCGTCGTGGATGGTGTCGTCGGCGACTACCTCTGCCAGAAATATGGCGACATCGGCGCCACCCCGCTGACGATCGACATCAAGGACAACCGCATCGCCGGCCTGTCCTGCGCGAACAAGGAGCTGCTCGAGGAGTTCGACCGGTATTGCCACACGGACGAGAACTCGAACCGCGTCGGCGAATTTGCCATCGGCACGAACCTCGCCTGCACCCGCATCATCGGCCACATCCTGCAGGACGAGAAGCTCCCCGGCATCCACATCGCCTTCGGCCACCCCTATTCCGAACACACCGGCCAGACCTGGAAAAGCACGACCCACATCGACTGCGTCGGCCGCTTCTTCGACATCTGGCTCGACGACGAACAGGTGATGGCGAAGGGGAAGTTTCTGATCTGAGTGATGCCGCGGGTTAACGCGTTATTTAACCACGGATTTCACAGATGAATACGGATAAACTGATTCATCCTGAGGTCAGTGAAGTTATCATCGGTTCAGCGATGCATGTGCTAAACACACTTAAGCCGGGCTTGAATGAGAAGGCCTACGAAAACGCCCTTGTGATCGAATTGCGCAAACGCGGCCACAAAGTTGATCAACAGAAGCGGTTCGAGGTCCGTTATGAAGGTGAACTCGTCGATATTCTGGTGCCTGACATGGTCGTAGATGATCTTGTGATTGCTGATCCCAAGGTGGTCGAAGCATTCACCGAGACCCACTTTGCGCAGATGCAGGGTTACTTGACCATCACCCAGCTTCGTTTGGCTCTTCTCGTTAATTTCAAGTTCGCTGATCTCCGCTGGAAGCGGATCATCCGATAAATCCGTCTCAATCCGTCTGATCCGTGGCCAAATAAAACGCCCGACCACCCCATGATCCCCGCCATCCGCCAGCGCTATAATGCCGCGTTCACCGAGACGCGCTACCAGGCGTTCCTAGCGGAGCTGAACCAGGCGATGTATTGGCCGG